>NZ_JBSHDU010000009.1:98361-155829 GCF_053616475.1 Streptomyces sp. NPDC055815
GCCCCCGCGCCGCCCCGCCGCCCGCTCTGGGGCGGGGGGGGATTTGCGGGGGGGGGCGGGCGGGCGCGCCGCGCCCCCCGCCCCTCTTCCGTACCGCCGTCGGGTCAGACGCGGTCGGCGGCGATCAGGACGTACTGGAAGGAGCCGTCCTTGTACGACTCGATGAACGCCTCCTCGATGCCGGTGACCAGCGACGAGGTGGCCCGCAGCTCCCAGTAGGGCAGGGTGTCCGGCGTCAGGTCGATGACGGCCTGCGGGACGAGGCGGTTGTCGGCCATCGCCTTCAGGTACTCACGGCGCGAGTGGATGTTGCACTCGAAGTGCGCGTTGATCTGCGAGACCCACTTCGAGGGCTGGCCGTACTTCGGGTTCCAGCAGCCGGTGATGGTCACGTAACGGCCGCCGACCTTCAGGAACCGGGAGTGCTCGGCGAACAGGTCGTCCAGGTCGACGTACATGCTCGACTCGTTGTTCCACGAGCCGGCGATGCTGCCCTTCTCGAAGGGGGTGTCGAGCATGTTGCACACCTGGGCGTGGACATGGTCCTCGATGCCCAGCTCCTTGGCCCGCTGGTTGCCGAACTCGGCCTGCGTGGAGGAGAGGGTGACGCCCTCGACCTTGCAGCCGAAGCGCTGGTGGGCCATGACGCTCGAACCGCCGCGGCCGCAGCCCGCGTCGACGAGGGTGTCCTCGCGGCCGATCGCACCGAGGTGGTCCAGGAGGACCTCGGCCTGCGCCGACTCCAGGCGGTGCAGCTCGGTGATCAGCTTCTTCTCGTACTCGCTGTCCTCGACGTCCCCGAGGGCGGCGTGGTCGACGGCGCCGATGCCGTAGTGGTGGTGGTACAGCCCGTCGACGTCACCGAGGCGCAGGTTCACGGGCCTGGCCTCGGCGTTCCAGTAACGGGCGATGTCTCCCTGGTACGGCGTCGCCGGGCCGGGAACGAACGCGGACGTGCCGTTGATGGTGGGGAGCTCGGTGTTGGTCACAGATGGAATCCGTTCTTACCAGAAATCGGGCAGGCTGTAGCGGTACGTATTGGTCTGGTGCCAGTAGTGGTTGCCGTCGACCCACACGGCCACTCCCTTCAGGAAGCGGAGCACGCTCGGGACGGGGCAGAGGACGGCCAGTTCGGCGGACGCGGCCTCGAAGTCGCGCATCAGGTCGTTGTGGACCTCGACCGCCTTCAGGTACGCGTCCTTCTCGGAGAGGTTCTCCCGCTCGGCGAGCACCACGGGCAGGTTCATGTGCCGGCCGGGGCTGGCGAGTTCCTTGGTGTACGAGTACAGGTCGTTGACGATCGTGCTGGCGTTGCCGGCCAGCGCCAGGACCCGCTGCATCGCCGGCTGGGCGTGCAGGTCGGCGGGGAGCTCGTAGCCGCCGACGGTGTCGGTGATCGTGGGACACGGGCGGAAGTTGTTGAACTGCCGCATCGTGAGGTACTCCCAGACCTCCGGCACGTGGTTCGTCTCGTCCCACGCGGCCTCGGCGAGATAGCCCAGGTGCAGCCGGGCCATGTCGTGCCGGAACCGGTCGGCCTGGGCGGGCGTCGCCAGGCGGACGAAGTACTCCATGGCCGAGCGGTAGGAGCGCCGGGGCGCGTCCGCGTGCAGCGACTCCGCCCACACCGGCTGGTACTCGGCCGTCGTGTGCACCGGGTCGAGGGCGGTGTGCGCGAGGAGGAGCCGCCCGCCCAGGCCGATGGGCGAACCGCCGAGGTCCTCGCAGTAGCAGTCGTCGACGGCGTTCTCGGCGACCATCAGCCGGGCGGCGACCATGAGGTGCTCGATGGTCGGGGCGTCCGGGTGGCAGGCCACCATGTAGCGCCCGATGTGGAACCCGTCGAAGTCGCCCTCCCAGTCCTCGGGGTAGAGCTGGATCTCGTCGAGCGCCCACGACTTGATCCGGAGGCTGACCTCCTCGACCCGCACCGGGTCGGGCTCGGGCACCGGGTGCCAGTAGAGCCCCGGGATGATCAGGGCGTCAGCGGGCGCCGCGACGACCTCCGCCCGCGGAACCAGGGCCAGCCCGGCCGTCCCCAGCCCCTGGGGCCCCCGCGGCACCCACCCGGACTCGGCGTCGCCGCGCGGAAGGTCAGCGGTCGCCACGCCGGAAACCCCGGCGGGCACGCCGACCGAAAGCCCCGTGGCGGGCCCTGCGGGAACCCCGGCGGGCACCGCGCCGGAGACCCCGGCGAGGGCCGCGGCGGGGACGCCGCCGGACCCACCGGCAGCGGCCCCGGCGGGCACGCCGACCGGAAGCCCCGTGGCGGGCCCTGCGGGGGCGCCGACGGGCACCCCGGTGGGGATGTCGGCGGGGACTCCGGTGGAGATCCCGGCCGGCGGCCCGGCGGGCAGACCGGCCGAAGGCCCAGCGGAGAGACCGGTCGAAGGCCCCGCGGGCAGACCGCGCGAAGGCCCGGCAGGCAGACCGGTGGGAGGCCCGGTGGGCAGAGCGGCTGGAGGCCCGGTGGGGAGGTCGGTGGGGAGGTCGGCAGGGGTCCCCGCAGGGGTTCCGGGACCGGGCGGGGTCTCCCCGTGGGGAGTGGCGGGGGCGGCCGGGAACGACGGTACGGCGATGCCGTGGGCCGCCGCGTCCGCGAGGACCCGGGCGGTGAACGAGGCCGCGGCGCCGGGCAGGCTGGACTGCAGAGGGGAAAGCCCGGGATCGGGCATCCGTGACTCCTTGGAGAGAGGGGTGGGCCGTCCCGGATTCCGGGCACGCCGGCCCGGCCCGGATGGTCCGGGTGGTGATGGCCTGCGGAGAGGGCGCGGCCCTAGTCGCGCCTGCGCGCGATCTGGACGTTCTCCAGGACGCCGAGCGCGTTCGGGACCAGCACGGCGGCGGAGTAGTACGTCGTGACGAGGTACGACATGATCGCCTGCTCGCTGATGCCCATGAACCGCACGGACAGGCCCGGCTCGTACTCCTCGGGGAGACCGGTCTGGCGCAGACCGATGACGCCCTGGTTGTCCTCGCCGAGACGCATCGCGAGGATCGAGCTGGTGTTCTCCTTGCTGATGGGGATCTTGTTGCAGGGCAGGATCGGGACCCCGCGCCAGGCCGGCACCCGGTGGCCGTGGAGCTCGACGGTGTCCGGGTAGAGCCCGGCCCGGTTCCACTCGCGTCCGATCGCCGCGATCGTCTTGGGGTGGGCCAGGAAGAGCTTGGTGCTGCGGCGGCGGCAGAGCAGCTCGTCGAGGTCGTCCGGGGTGGGCGGACCGGAGTGCGGCTGGATCCGCTGCTTGAAGTCGGCGTTGGGGAGCAGGCCGAACTCCGGGTTGTTGATCAGCTCGTGCTCCTGGCGCTCACGCAGCGCCTCGATGGTGAGCCTGAGCTGCTCCTCCGTCTGGTTCATCGGCCCGTTGTAGAGGTCGGCGACCCGGGTGTGGACCTTGAGGACGGTCTGGGCGACGGAGAGTTCGTACTCGCGCGGCTTGAGCTCGTAGTCCACGAAGGCGCCGGGGATGTCGGCCTCGCCCTTGTGGCCGGCGGACATCGCGATCTCGGCCTCGCCGTACTTGTTCTGCCGCTGGTCCGGCAGCGAGCTGAAGTCCCGGATGTGAGCCTGGAGGCTCGGCGCCGAGGACAGGATGCTCGCGAAGTCGGCGCGGGAGAGGGTCAGCAGGGTGCCGGAGGTCTCGGCGGTGGCGGTGTAGTCCCAGCCGGCGTCGCCGTCGAGCAGGGCGTTCTCACCGAAGCGGTCGCCGTCGGCGAGCGTGGCGACGGCGACCTCGTCGCCGTACTTGCCGATGGAGGTCTGGCTGACGCGGCCGTGGGCGATCAGATGGATCTGGTCGGCGGGCCCACCGCGCTGGACGAGCACGTCACCGGCGCTGAAGTCGCGCTGGACGCACCGGTCGGCGAGGGCGTTCAGCACGTCGACGTCCTCGAAGCCGCGCAGCAGGGCGAGTTCGCCGAGTTCGCGGGGGATGACGCGGACGCGGGAGCCGTCCTGGACGAACTCGATGCGTCCGTCGCCGACCGTGTAGCTGAGTCGGCGGTTCACCCGGTAGGCGCCGCCCTTGGTCTCCACCCAGGGGAGCATCCGCAGCAGCCAGCGGGAGCTGATCTCCTGCATCTGCGGGGCGGACTTGGTCGTGGTGGCGAGGTTGCGGGCGGCCGCGGTGCTCAGACTGGACTGCCGGGGCGGCTCCAGCTGTACGTCCGGGCGGTCGTCAACGGTCATCGAGCGAGCTCTCTTTCGCAAAGGCGGCGATCGGCGCACGAGCACGCCGAAAGCCGGTGAAAGAAGATGAAGGGGGCGAAGATCCCGGAATCCGTCCGGATCTCGGTGAGGACAGTAACGGCCGCCGAGCCCGCCTCGCTCGAAGAGTCCGAGGGCATTACCTCCTTGCAGTGATCTTGCTCGAAACGATGTTTAACTCGATGACCAGCGTGGTTCCGGCCAACCGATCGAGAGTCGGCCAGCGACGCGCGGCGGGCCGCCGGTTCGGTCGCCCGTTCGGCCGCCGCGGCCCAGGGGGGCGCGCGGGCCCGGTCGCGCGCTCCTGGCCATACGGAGGAAGCGTTCGCCTCCGCGTGCGTCGTGTTGACGGGGGCGGGCCCCAGGGGTCAGCGCCGCAGCTGTCCGTCGAGCCATTCGAGGACCTCGGGCGTCACCGGGTCGGTGATGTCGGCGAACTCCTCGTGCTTCTTGAGGAACTTCGCCACGTACGGGCAGACGGGGACGATGCGCATCCCGGAGGCCCGGACGTCGGTGAGGGCCTGCTCGACGAGGATCGCGGCCAGGCCCTGGCCCGCGTGGGCGTCGTCGATCTCGGTGTGGAAGAAGACGCGCCGGTCGTCGCGGTCGCGGTAGGCGGTCAGCCCGGCGCGCTCGCCGTCGACGAGGATCTCGTACCGGTGGCGGGGGTCCACGCGCCGGACGACGGGGGCGGTGGCGGTCTGCTCGGTCATGGGACGTGCCTTTCGCGGGGAGATGGGGAGATGAGGGTTCGGAAGCGGTGGGCGGTCGCGCGTCAGCGGCGCGCGGGGTTCTTGCGGGGTGCGATCCGGGCGTTGGGCAGGGCGGGGGCGGGGAGGCGGTCGCCGGGGTAGCCCTCGACCTCGCCGAAGCGGTCGGAGGCCTTCTCCCACTCCTCGCGGGCCTCGACGATGTCCTCGTGGCTGCGGCCGATGAAGTTCCACCACATGACGATCTCCTCCTCGAACGGGGTTCCGCCCAACAGGACCGCGCGGGCGGGGGCGTCCGACTCGTTCGTCAGGGTCAGGGTGGCGGCGCCGGTGGGGGCGTACCCCAGTTCGGCCGCGCGCAGGAGCGTGCCGCCGAGGCGGACCTCACCGGTGTCGACGAGCAGGCCGTGTTCGAAGGCGGGGTCCACGGGGAGGGTGACGGTCGCGCCCGGGTCGACGAGGAGTTCGGCGCCGAGGAGCGGGGTGAAGGTGCGGACCGGGGAGGTCGAGCCGGCGAGCGAGCCGAGGAAGACCCGGAGGTCCGCCCCGTCGACGCGGACGGTCCCGGGGGCGTAGTGCTGGAAGTCGCGCGCGGTGTTCCGGTGCTCCTCGGGGAGGGCCACCCACAGCTGGACGCCGTGCAGGACGGTGGTGCGGGCGGTGGAGACCTCGGTGTGGCTGATGCCGTGGCCGCCCGTCATGAGGTTCAGTTCTCCGGGACGTACGTACGCGTGGCTGCCCAGGCTGTCGCGGTGCTCTATCTCGCCACTGAACAGCCAGCTCACGGTCTGCAGTCCGATGTGCGGGTGGGGCGCGACGTCCATGCCGCCGGACTCGGCGACGTCGTCGGGACCGTAGTGGTCGGCGAAGCACCAGGCCCCGATCAGCGTCCGGGCGCGCTGCGGGAGCGTACGCCGCACGGTCATGGCCCGCGGCCCGCCCAGCGGGACGTCCCGTGCGGTCAGGACCTCGATCCCCGTGATGCTCATTGCCGACCCCTCCATGGAAGTAGTTCCATTTTCAACAATCATGGATGATGATAGCTCTTGCGAGAGTGACACGCACGGTCGGCGGACGAGGCCATCGGGTCTCGGGAAGGAGCGCACGGTGAGCGACACGGCAGGAGCCCCTGCGGACGGGCGGGTCTACGTCGACAAGCGGAGCCCCAAGGCCTATCACGCCCTGGTCCAGACGGCCGAGGCCGTCCGCGCGACCGCCGCGGACGCGGGGCTCGACCGCCTCCTGGTGGAGCTCGTCAACCTCCGCGTGTCCCAGATCAACGGCTGCGCCTACTGCCTCGACGTGCACACCCGGGCCGCCCTGCGCGCCGGCGAGACGACCCGCCGCCTGGGCGTCCTCGCCGCCTGGCGCGACACCGCGCTCTTCACGGCCCGGGAGCGGGCGGCCCTGGCCCTCGCGGAGGCCACCACCGCCCCCGCCGACGCCCTCGCGCAGGAGCGCGCCTACGAGGAGGCCCGCCGGTCCCTGGACGAGGACGAGATCTCGGCGGTGATCTGGGTGGCGATCACCATCAACGCCTTCAACCGGGTCTCGATCCTCAGCAAGCACCCCGTACGGGAGACCTCCCCCACGGCCTGACACGACGAAGGTCCGGTGCCGTCGGGGCACCGGACCTTCACGTCGGGGAGGGTTCGTCGGATCGGTCAGACGGAGATCTCCGGGAGCACCCCGGTGACGGGCGCCGCCAGGTCGGTCAGCTGCCGGAGCTTGCCCAGTTCGTTCACCCGGCTGAGGCCGTTCAGCTGGCTCGCGATGCCGGGGAACTGCCCCCGGGACTCCTCGGGGATGCCGGTCATCGTCAGGGCGTCGAGCTCGCTGACCGGGTTCACCTTGGGTCCGAGCGGTCCGGTGGTGTCGGCGGCGGTCGCGGCGGACGCCGCGGAGGCGCCGAGACACGAGAAGGCGGCGGCGACGGCGAGGATCGAGGAGATGCGTCGTGTTGAGGTCACACCCTCACAACGGGCGCGCCTCCCGTGGGACACGGTCGGCCCGCGCTCTCACCGTTCTCACCGTCCGAACGGGGGGTCCCACCGCCGAGAAGAACGGCGCCCCATCGCCAGGAGGCGACAGGAAGAAGAAGCGGGCGAGGAAAGCGAGGAGGCTAGTTCAATTGGTTTTGAGAAGGAAGCCCCTTCATGGCCTCGCCCGGAATCACCGTAGCAGTCAGGCCGGGATCAGGTCGCGCAGGTTTTCGGGAGTGAGGACGCGCGAGCCCGGCGGCAGACCGGCGGGCCGGTCCAGACCGATGTACGTGACGGGTCCTTCGGGCAGCGTCGAGCCGTCCCACCAGGTCGTGGCGGTGGCGTCGGCGGCCATGAGGTCGGTGAGGTGGCGGACCGTCAGCGGGGTGCGGGCGAGCAGGCCGCGGAGCAGGAGCGCGACCGACACCCGGTTCTCCTCGACCCGGTTCTCCGACGGGTTGCCCCGCAGGTACACGTGCAGCCACCGCGCGCGCCAGCCGCCGTCCTCGCCCCGCTCGAAGGCGAGCGGCAGCGCGACCCGGCCGGGCCCGCGCAGATCGGACTTCGTCCGGACCGTGCGCGGCTCGAACGGGCGGCCCCGCTGCTCGGTCTCGCGCAGCATGTAGCCGAAGAACGACTCCTCGACCTGCTCGAAGCCCTCGCCGGAGTAGAGGTTCACCTGCGGGACGATGTAGCTGCCGCGGACCGCGCCGAGCCTCAGGTCGATGAACTCCGAGGCGCCGTCGGGCGCGTCCGTGACATCGCCGGAGTGCGCGCCCTCGACGGCGGTGAGGGCCGTGTACGAGAGCCAGGTGACGGTCGCGAAGTCCTCGTCCAGGACCAGCGCCGACAGGTCGTAGTCCGTGCTCTCCGCGGTCTGCTTCCAGTACGTGAAGAAGCGCAGCAGCTCGCCCTCGACGGGCGAGACGGAGCCGCGCGGCAGGACGCCGATCCCCGCCGCGGTCGCCCGGCCGCTGAGCGGGAGCGCCACGTCCAGGACGGCGGGGTCGACGAGCAGGTGCCCCGGGGCGGGGAGCCGGCGCCGGGTCTCGGCGTCGAGGACGGCGCACACGCGCGCGCGTACCGCGGGCGGCAGCGGCGGGCGGGTGTCGGCGGTGACCCAGGCGGCGCCGAGCCGGTTGACGAAGACCCGCCGCTCCCTCGCCTCCCCCGTGCGGTTCTGGACGTGCTCGCGGACGGAGAGCAGGACGCGGCCGGAGACCTCGGGGACGGCGCACTCGAACGCGGCGAGGACGTCGTCGAGTTCCTTCGGCCCGTCGGCCGCGCGCAGCAGCCGGTCCAGGGCGCGCAGCAGCATCCCGGGCGCGGACATCAGGAGTTCGGCCGCCCCGGTGACGTCGCCGCGGCCGAGGAGTTCCTCGACGCGGCTGGCGAGGGAGGGCGCCTTCCGCTCGCCCCGGGCGACGGCGAAGACCTCGGCGGCGCCCGGCCACCGGGGGTACTCGTACGGGTGCAGCCGCTCGCCGAGGCGCTTCCAGGCCTCGCGGTGCGCGGCGACGTCGGCGAGCTTCGCGGGCGCTCCGGCGACGACGGCGTCGAGGCCGCCGAGCAGGGCGCGGCGCACGGGCCGGGACAGCGCGCGGAACCGGGTCGGCTCGCGCAGCGCCACGTCTCCGTCGGAGAGGGCGCAGGCCAGGCGCAGGACGTCGGTGACGGTGTCCAGGAGGAGGTCCGCGCCGGCTTCGAGGCGGGCCCGGTTGACGACGGCGCGGTGCTCCCGGATCGGTATCGCCTCGGGCTGCGGCCCGTCGACCCCGTGCGCAGCGAGGAGCGCGAGGTCGCTCAGGTGCTCGTCGCCGAGCGGGGTGGTGCTTCCGGCCAGGGACAGATAGAGGGCGGTGGTCTCCTCGTCGAGGGAGCCGGCGGGGTGCAGGACCGTCAGCCGGTCGCCCGCCGCGGCGATCAGTTCGTCGTGGGCGGCGAGCATCTCCTCATACGTGTGGCGGTAGGTGCCGTACGAGGGGAGGGCGAGGAGATCGAGCACGCCGGTGCGCAGCCGCTCCAGGACCCCGGGTCGGGCGGTGTCGTCGTCGAGTGCCTCGGCGACGCAGCGCTTCCAGAAGTCGAGGGTGTCGGGCACGTTGGCCGGGAAGTCGATGAAGTACACGTTGTGCCGGACGTGGTCGCCGACGATCTCGCGCACGGTGCCGAGGGTGCGGGCGGCGAGGGCGACGACCGTCGCCTCCGGCAGCCGGCACAGCCCTCGGAGCAGTCCGGCCGACAGCTTGAACCCGACCGACATCAGGGCGGCGTCGAACCGCCGCGCGGCGACCTCGCCGTCTCCGCCCTCCGCGGGCGCTGCCGGGAGGGGGAGGCGAAGGGTGTGACGGACGACCAGACGTTCGAGAGCGGGGAGCATTCCGGCATGCTGTCATTCCCGCACGGCCCGCTGCATGCGGATATCGGGCCGTGGCGGGGCGACGGGGTCAGGGCCTGGTGCGGACGGGGAAGCTGAAGGTGTGTCCGTTCTCCTTGAGCCACGGAAGCACCTGCCGCAGGGCCGCGACGGTCTGGCTGCGGTCGCCGCCGCCGTCGTGGAAGAGGATCGTGGGCCCGTTGGACAGCTCGTTCTTGACGGTGTTGACGATCGAGGCCGTGCCCGGCTGCTCGAAGTCCTTCGTGTCCACGTTCCAGCCGAGCGGCCGCATCCCCGCGGCGGCGGCGAGCCGCCGGCTGTCCGGGGTGAACGCGCCGCCGGGCGCCCGGTAGTACTCGACCGTCGCTCCCCCGGCCGCGTCCTCGATCATCTTCTTCGCGTCGAAGATCTGCTGCTTCTGGTACGCGACGGACTTCTTGTCCATCGTCGTGTCGTGGCTCACGGTGTGGTCGCAGAGCTTGTGGCCCTCCGCGACGACCCGCTTGACGATGTCGGGGTGCTGCTTGGCCATCGGACCGACCATGCAGAACACGGCCTTGACGTCGTTCTGCTTGAGGATGTCGAGCATCACGGGCGTCCAGCGCGGGTCCGGGCCGTCGTCGATGGTGATGTTCACGGCCGATCCCCCCGCCTCGGCGGCGTGCGCGATGCTCTCGGGCACCTTCTGCGGCCGCACCTGGGCCGGCGGCTTCGCCTTCCCGTCGGGCGCCTGCGCGCTCGGCGCGCTCCCGTTCCGCGCGGCGGCCTCGTCGTCCATCAGCGCCGCGGCACCCCACACCGCGAGGCTCAGTCCCACTGCCGAAGCCACCACGGCTATGTGCGCGGTGTACTTGCCCTGCCCCATGGAATCCCCACTCCCCGTCGGTTCCGACCTTCTCCCTGGTGAGAGGACGGTACGAGGAGCGGGAAGGTTTCACCGAATCACGACCAATTGGCGGGACGGGGAGGGAGTGGGGAAGGGTGCGGTCCGCTGACCTCCGGTCAGCTTCCGGCGAGGGCACGGACGATCGCCGCCGCGAAGGCGTCGAGGTCACTCGGCCTGCGGGAGGTGATCAGGGTGTGCGGTCCTGAGGTGTCGACGACGACCTCGCGGTCCAGCCAGGTGCCTCCGGCGTTCTCCAGGTCGGCCCGGAGCGAGGGGTACGAGGTCAGTTCGCGGCCCCTGGCGAGCCCGCTGTCGACGAGGAGCCACGGTCCGTGGCAGATGGCGGCCACCGGTTTGCCGGCCTCGGCGAAGGCCGAGAGGAGGCGGCGCGCGTCGGCGTCGGTCCGCAGGCGGTCGGCGTTGAGAGTGCCGCCGGGCACGATCACGGCGTCGTACTCGTCCTCGTCCGCCTTCGCGAGGGTCGTGTCCGGCTGGACGTCCGCGCCGGGGCGGCGGTCGGAGACGAGGGTCCGTACGGTCTCGTCCTTCTGTGCGGCGACCGTCACCCGGGCTCCGTCCTCCCGCAGCGCGGCCACCGGCTTCCGCAGCTCGTCCTGCTCCGTCCCGTAGTTCGTGGTGAGCACGAGGACGTGCTGTCCGTGGAGCTTTCCGTCGGGCGACACGATGGGTCTCCTCTCCGGTGTCGCGGCCCCCACCACTTCTGCGCCTCACCCCGGACGGGCTCCGCAAACCTCGTGTTCCGCCCCGGATCGGCGTCCGGCCGGACGGCGCGCATGTTGTCCGCATGTTCTCCGGGGAAGGGGGCAACCGCGCTGATACCGAGTTCCCGAGCCGACACCGACCGGCCGGGCCCCGCAGGCAGCGGAGGTGCAGCCATGGTTCCCCTTCTTCTCGTACTCCTCGTGATCCTGATCCTGTTCGGCGCGGGATTCGCCGTCGAAGTCCTCTGGTACATCGCCATCGCCGTCCTGGTGCTGTGGCTGCTCGGCTTCCTGATGCGGAGCGGCAGCGGCCGCTGGTACCGCTGGTGACGCCGGCCCCAGAGTGTGCGTACCGCCGCCCCGGACGCTGTCCGGGGCGGCGGTCTGTCGTTCGGCGGTCTGTCGTTCGGCTGTCGGTTCCGACCTGGAGTGTTCCGGCTGTCGGTTCCGGCCTGGAGCCCGGTGGTCCGGTGGCTCAGTCCTTCTTCCGTGATTCCGCCGCCCGGCGCCGTGTCCATCGGACGACCCGGATCAGCGTCGCCACGAGGGTGAGCACCCACACGGCGGCGAACGCCCAGATGAACACCGGGGCCTCGGTGGCGACGGCGAGTACGAGCAGGGCCAGCGTCGTGGCACCGAGCACGGCGACACCGAGGGAGGGAAGGTGACGGCGGACTCCGGCGAGCGAGGGCACGGGCGGGCGCGGCACACGCCGCATCGTGCGCAGCCGGCGCGCGAGCGACTCGTCCCGGTCCAGTTCTTCCTCGATCTCCGCCAGAACGCGCCGCTCGTGTGCCGAGAGTCCGGCCTCGTCCATCGCGGACACCTCCTCCCGTTCCCCACGGCCGGCGCGAGCGCGCCGTGCACTCAGCAGCTTCCCCGGAGAACCGTGTCAAACCACACCAAGACGGGCATCCTTACTTCAGGACGCTCGCCCCGACGGACCCCCGCCACCGCCCTCGCGGCTGCGACGCAGGCCCCTCGCCCCCGTCGAAGGAGCCCTCATGTCCACCGCCGGAGACCGCTCCGACCTCTTCCCTCCCCCCACTTCCAGCACTTCCACCACGACCGTCGACCCCGGCCCGCACTCCGGGACCGGGAGGGGCACGTCACCCGCCGGGGCCGCGACGCGCCGCCGGGCGCTGGACGGGCTCCCCGAGCCGACCCGGCCCACCGCCGTCTCCACGGACGACGCCCGGACCCTGTCCGTGGCCATGTTCGCGCGACTGCGGGAGCTGGAGGAGGGGACGCCGGAGTACGCGTACGTCCGCAACACCCTGGTGGAGCTGAACCTGAGCCTGGTCAAGTTCGCGGCCCGGCGGTTCAGGAACCGCGCCGAGCCCGTCGAGGACATCGTCCAGGTCGGCACGATCGGCCTGATCAAGGCGATCAACCGCTTCGACCCGGACCGCGCCGTCGACTTCTCGGCGTTCGCCCTCCCGACGATCGTCGGCGAGATGAAGCGTTTCTTCCGGGACACCAGCTGGGCCGTCCGCGTGCCCCGCCGGCTCCAGGAGCTCCGGATCGACCTCGCGAAGGCCGCCGACGCCCTGGAGCAGACCCTCGGCCGCCGCCCCAGCCGGGCGGAGCTCGCCGCGGAGCTGCACCTCACCGAGGAGGAGGTCGCCGAGGGCCAGCTCGCGGCCCACGGCTACGCGGCCCGGTCCCTGGACGTCCCCGCCGGCGACGAGGACTCCGCCCCCGGTGCGGGCCCCCGGCACCTGGCCGACGCGGAACCCTCGTACGAACTCATCGAGTCGCTCACGGCGCTGCGGCCCCTGCTCGCCCGGCTCGACGACCGCGACCGGCGCATCCTGGAGCTCCGCTTCGGCGAGGAACTCACCCAGGCGGAGATAGGCGACCGGATCGGCCTCTCCCAGATGCACGTGTCCCGGCTGCTCACCCGCATCCTCGGCGACCTCAGGAACGGCCTCTTCCAGGACGGGGGCCCCTGACGTCACCCGGCGGTGGGCTCCGCCGGGGCCGCCTGGTGGACGAGGAGGAACCGGTGGTCCTCCCGGGCCAGGACCCGCCCCTCCGCGTCGAGGAACCGGCCCTCCGCCTCGTACGTCCCGCAGTTCGCCCGGCCGACGGGCAGCCGCTCGGGCGGCAGGTGGATCTCGTACGGCCCGCCCGCCCGGAATCCGCCGAGCGCGGTCCTTCGGGTGCTGATCACGTCCCCCGCGTACCGTCGGGTCTCCTCGAAGACCAGGCCCTCGATCCCTTCCGCCAGGCGGAAGCTGAGGGCGAGGCTGACCGTCGCCCCCTCCGGCAGTTCCACGGCCCCGGCCGCCCGCAGGTCCGGCGACGGTTCCCGGGCGCCCCGCTCGTCCGGGGCGAGAGCCACTTCCAGAAGTTCGAAAAGCACCATGACGGCCTCCTTCAGCCGGGCGGCTACCCCGGCCGACGGATCGGTAGACGCGCGGCTTCCACCGATCAGCATGTCAGAAACGGGCGAAACCGGGCAGAAGACTGATGAGGGCTTCCCGAACCACGGAGGCCCGGAGCGAGGTGCGAGGAGGCGGTGAGGCCCCATGGAGGCTGCGAGCCGGACAGGAACGCCCAGGGCTTCGCGGGCCGACCGTCTCAGCGTGGAGACCCGGCCCGGGCGGCGCCCCGGCACGGTCGTCCTGACGCTGGACGGAGAGCTCGACCACGACACGGCGGAACCTCTCCGGGACGCGCTGGAGACGAACTCCGGGGCCGGCCGTGTCGTCGTGGACTGCGCAGGACTGCGGTTCTGCGACTCGACCGGGCTGAACCTCCTCCTGAGGACCCGGCTGCGGCTGCTCTCCGCGGGCGGCCGCGTGGACCTCGCCGGGCTGCGTTCGCCGGTGGACCGCATCTTCGAGATCACCGGGGCGCTGAAGGTCTTCCGGGTGTACGAGGACGTGGACGCCGCGCTCGCCACCCCCGAGGCGTGACGGACACGGCGGGGTCTCCGGAAGACGCGCCCGCCACGGTTCGGAGGCCCTGGGGTGGGAAGGCGCAGCGCATGACCAGTCCGCGCATGCGGCCGACCACGTCTCGTACACGCCGGTACGAGCTGACGGACGGTGACGGGGTCGTGCGGGAGTGCCGCGAGCTGACGCGGCGCGCCCTGACCGACTGGTTCGGGGCCGCCGGGGATCCCGGGCAGACGGCCGTGGAGGACGCGCTGCTGCTGGTCTCCGAGGTGGTCACCAACGCGCTCACGCACGGTGGCGTCCCGTACGAGATGCGGCTCGACCGCTCCGAGGGGCGGCTGTGGGTGGAGGTCAGCGACACCAGCACGGTACGGCCCCGGCCCCACGGCCGGCACCGCGCGGGCCGTCCCTCCGGGCACGGCCTGTACCTCCTGGGACAGCTCGCGGCCTCCTGGGGCTGCGTCCCCCGCGAGAGCGGCAAGGCCGTCTGGTTCGAGGTCGAGGTGCCGGGCAGGCCCCGGGGCCCGGGACCGACCTAGAGTGGAATGGTGGCGCGGGGCCCGGACCCGTACGCCCACCACGATCGCCCCTGTGCGAGGTCCCCATGGCAGAGCGCGACCCCCACTCCGACGCGGCGCCGCAGGCGGAGCTCGGGGAGGACGGCCTCCGGCGGCTGCTCGCCGGCCTGACCGCCGTGCGGGACGGCGATCTCTCCGTGCGGCTCCCCGACACCGGCGGCGGCATCTTCGGCGAGATCGCCGGGGTCTACAACGACATGGTCGGCCAGCTCTCGCTCGTCACCTCCGAGGTCACCCGCGTCGCCGGCGAGGTCGGTGGGCAGGGGCTGCTCGGCGGCCGGATCCGTGAACCGGGCGCGCGCGGGGTGTGGCGGGAGCTGACGTCCAACGTCAACACGATGGCCGACAACCTCACCTCCCAGGTGCGGTCCATCGCCCAGGTCGCCACGGCCGTCGCCGGCGGCGACCTCACGCGGAAGATCCGGGTGGACGCGCGCGGGGAGATCCTGGAGCTGAAGGAGACCATCAACACGATGGTCGACCGGCTGTCCTCCTTCGCCGAGGAGGTCACCCGGGTCGCCCGCGAGGTCGGCACCGAGGGCAAACTCGGCGGCCAGGCCACCGTCCACGGCGTCTCCGGCACCTGGAAGGACCTCACGGACAACGTCAACTCCATGGCCGACAACCTCACCAACCAGGTGCGGAACATCGCCCAGGTCACCACGTCCGTCGCCCAGGGCGATCTGACCAGCCGGATCGACGTCTCGGCGCGCGGCGAGATCCTCGAACTGAAGACCACCATCAACACGATGGTCGACCAGCTGTCCTCCTTCGCCGCCGAGGTCACCCGCGTCGCCCGCGAGGTCGGCACGGAGGGCAAGCTCGGCGGCCAGGCCGAGGTCGAGGGCGTCTCCGGCACCTGGAAGCGGCTCACCGAGAACGTCAACGAACTCGCCGGGAACCTGACCCGCCAGGTCCGCGCCATCGCCGAGGTCACCAGCGCCGTCGCGGAGGGCGATCTGACCCGCTCGATCACGGTCGACGCGCCCGGCGAGGTCAGGGACCTGCGCGACAACATCAACTCGATGGTCGAGTCGCTGCGCGCCACGACCCGGGCGAACGAGGAACAGGACTGGCTGCAGACCAACCTCGCCCGGATCACCGGCCTGCTGCAGGGCACCCGGAGCCTGCCCCAGATCGCCGAACTGATCATGGCCGAGGTGCCGCCGCTGGTCGCCGCCCAGTACGGCGCCTTCTTCCTCGCCGAGGAGGGCGAGAAGGGCGTCGAGCTCGTCATGACCGCCTCGTACGGGTCCCCCGACGACCCGGACACGGCACCCCGTCGCTTCCGCGTCGGCCAGTCCCTGGTCGGGCAGTCCGCCCGCGACCGGCGCGCCCTCCTCGTCGAGCACGTGCCCGACGGGTACGCCACCATCGCCTCCGGGGTGGGCTCCGGTCGGCCGAGCATGCTGATCGTCCTGCCGATCGTGGTCGAGGAACAGGTCCTCGGTGCCGTCGAGTTCGCCTCCCTCCACCCCTTCACCCCGCTCCGGCGTGAGTTCCTCGACCGGTTCGTCGTCAGCGTGGGCGCCGTCCTCAGCTCCCTGGTCGCCAACCTCCGTACGGACGAACTCCTCGGGCAGTACCGGAAGCTCGCCGACGAACTCCGCTCCCGTTCCAAGGAGTTGCAGACCGGACAGCAGGAGCTCAGGCGCTCCAACGCCGAACTGCAGGAGAAGGCGGCGCTCCTGGCCCAGCGCAACAAGGACATCGAGTCCAAGAACCTGGTCATCGAGCAGGCCCGCCAGGAGCTGGAGGAGCGGGCCCAGCAGCTGTCCCGCACCTCCATGTACAAGTCCGAGTTCCTCGCCAACATGAGCCACGAGCTGCGGACCCCGCTCAACAGCCTGCTGATCCTGGCGCGGTTGCTCACCCAGAACGCCGAGGGGAACCTGACGCAGAAACAGATCGACTACGCCGAGGTCATCCACTCCGCAGGTTCCGACCTCCTCCAGCTGATCAACGACATCCTCGACCTGTCGAAGGTCGAGTCCGGCAAGATGGAGGTCCGGCACGACGTCTTCCCGCTGCGCCGGCTGATGGACGACCTGGAGTCCACGTTCGGTCCGGTCGCCGACGAACGGCACCTCGACTTCTCCGTCACGCTCGCCGACGGCGTGCCCGAGGAGTTCCGCGGCGACCAGGCGCGCATCCGCCAGATCCTGCGGAACCTGCTGTCCAACGCGCTGAAGTTCACCGACGAGGGCCGGGTGACCCTCACCGTCGAGTACGCCTCGCCCGAGGAGGCCCCGCAGGGCCTGGGCGCCGGGGGCCGGGTCCTCGCCTTCCGGGTCGCCGACACCGGCATCGGGATCCCCGTCGAGCAGCTGCACCACGTCTTCGAGGCCTTCCAGCAGGGCGACGGCACGGTCGCCCGCCGGTACGGGGGCACCGGTCTCGGTCTCTCCATCAGCCGGGAGGTGGCCGGGCTGCTCGGCGGGACGATCCAGGCGCAGAGCGTGCCCGGCGGCGGCAGCACCTTCACGTTCTACCTCCCCGTACCGCGGGCCGCGGAGACCCCGGCTCCCGGCGGCGGCCCCGTCGACGTGACCGTGCCGGACCTCGGCTCCTCCCCCGCCGGCCTGCCGGGCACGGCCCCCGGTCCGGACGGGATGGCGGGCCGGACGGTGCTTGTCGTGGACGACGACGCCCGCAACGTGTTCGCGCTGACCGAGGTCCTCGAAGGGCACGGGCTGCGCGTCCTCACCGCCGACGGCGGCCGGGCCGGTCTCGACCTGCTCGCCGCGCACGAGGAGATCGGGCTCGTCCTGATGGACGTCATGATGGCCGGGATGGACGGCTACACGGCCATCCAGGCCATCAGGGAGCTGCCCGGCCGCACCGGCCTCCCCGTCATCGCGGTCACCGCGAAGGCGATGCCAGGCGACCGGGCCGACGCCCTGGAGGCCGGCGCCGACGACTACGTCTCCAAGCCGGTCGACGAGGCCGAGCTGACCGCCAAGATCCGCGCCTGGCTGGCTCGTTGATCCGTGGCCCGGGGCGTCAGCCGTCCGGCGGCCGGCCCCTCACCCGTACGGCCACGAGGCTGGTGTCGTCGTCGGTGTCCCCGGCCGCCCTGCGGAGCAGCTCGTCGACCAGCGTGTCCGGCGCGTGGCCCGCGAGCCGCTCCGCCTCGGCGGCCAGCCGTGCCACGCCCTCGTCGAGGCCGTCGTGGCGGCGCTCGATCAGGCCGTCGGTGTACAGCAGCAGGGTGTCGCCCGGGCGCAGTCCGATCCGCTGCTCGTGGTAGACGTACGACGCCACGGCCCCGAGCAGGACGTCCTGCGGCGGTTCGAGGCGCTTCGCCCGGCCGCCCCTCAGCAGCAGCATCGGCAGGTGTCCCGCGCTCGACCAGAGCAGGCCGCCGTCCTCGGGGTCGTACAGCGCGCAGACGGCGGTGGCCGTGGTGCCGCCTCCGGTGCGCAGGGTCACGTCGTTGAGCCACTCCATGAGCCGTCGGGGCGAGTGGCCGGTGAAGGCGAGCGCCCGCTGGGCGTTGCGGAGGGCCACCATGCCCGTCACGGAGTCGATGCCGTGTCCCGCGATGTCGCCGACGGCCACGAGGACCTTGCCGTTCGGCAGGGCGAGCACGTCGTACCAGTCGCCGCCGACCCGGTACTCCTCCGCGGCCGGCCGGTACCGGGCGGCCACCATCAGGTTCCCGGGCATCTCCTGGAGCCCGGGCACCTCGGGCACGATCGCCTGCTGGAGCTGGAGCGCCATCTGGTGGCGCAGCTCCGCCTGGTCGTGGAGCGCGGTGAGGTGGTCGAAGGTCGCGGTCAGCGCGGCCTCGGTCCTGCGGCTGTCCGACACGTCCTGGTACACCCCGGCGAAGCCGGTGACGGTTCCGTCCGCGATGAGCGGCTCCGCCGCGACGCGCACATGGCGCACCGTCCTGTCCGGGAGCACGACCCGCAGGAAGGTCTGCCCGCCCGTCTGGCGCTCGGTCAGGTTCGTCAGCAGCTCGGACAGGGCCTCCCGGTCGTCCGGACGGATCCGCTCGCGCAGCTCCGTGAGCGGGACCGGTGGCTCGTCGGGGGCCACGCCGAAGATGGCGTACGCCTCGCCCGACCACACCGTCTCGCCGCCGGTCAGGCTGTCCTGGAACGGGGCCACGCTCTGCAGCCGCGCGACCGCGCGGGCCGCGGCGAGGCCGGTGGCACCGACGGTGTGCCACAGCAGCAGGGCGCGCTCCCCGCCGGCCGGCAGGACGCGTACGTCGATGAGGGGCGGCGGTTCTCCGGGTCCGGCCGCGACCGGGAGGCGGGCGGCCCGCTGGGTGCGCCCGGTGCCGAGGGCGCGGCGCGCCATGCGGGTCAGGTCGGCGTGGACGAGCGGGAAGGCGTGGGCGAGGGAGGACGCGCCCGCGACGGAGGCGCCGCCGAGCGCGGAGGCCGCTTCCTCGTTGAGGTGCTGCACGATCGGCGCCCCCGCCGGGCCGTGGCCGCTCCTCGTGTCGTGCAGGTCGAGCAGCATCGCCGGTTGCGCGAGGGAGTCGAGGACGTCGACGAGGACGGGGACGGAGGTCGGTGCCGGGTCGGCGGTGTCCAGGATCGTGCCCGCCACCTCCATGAGCCCGGTGAGGGCCCGCCGTACCGAGCGGTCGAGCACCGTGGGCTCCGGCCAGCCGACGAGCGCGAGACCGACCGTCCGGTCGCGTCGGTGGAGCGGGAGCAGGGCCCGGGCCGCGCGCTCCGTGGGTCCCGGCAGCGGTTCTCCGGGGGGCGGCCCGGTCTCCAGCCAGACCGGTGCGTCCTCGTCGAGCACGGAACGGAAGGGGCCCGGGGGGGCGGGGGGAATCCACTGCCAGGCCGCGGCCTCGGCGGCGCCCACTCCCGCGTACCCGGCGAGCCGCAGACAGTCGAGGTCGGCGCGTCTCCACAGCCAGAGGCTGTCCGCGCCGAGCGGGGCGAGGCCTTCCTCCAGGAGGGTGCGGGCCGCCGCGCGGAGCGTGTCCGCGGTCTCCGCCGCCACTGCCGTGCGGCGGGCCCTGCGGCTCTCGGCGGGACGCTCCTCGTGGGCGCCCCGGCTGTCCGCCGAGTCGTCCTCCGGGAGGAGGACGGTGTCTCCGGCGGCCGCGTTCACGATGTCCGCGGCGAGGTCCTCCACCGACAGGCCGGTCGCCCGTGCGAGGGCGTCGAGGTACTCGGTCGCCTCGGAGGGGGGCAGCCGCAGCTGCGCGGAGAGCGCTCCGGCGGCGAGGTCGAGCAGCCGGCGCCGGACGAGCTGCTCGCGCAGCCACCGGTTCTCGGCGGCGAGCGGGGCGTATCCGGGATCGGCCCGGGGCTCGTGCGGCGGCCCGGTGGATCGTGGAGAACCTCTCAAGACGACCTCCGATCCGCCTCACGCGGACGCGGGGAGCACGCGTTCGGATCCGCTCCGGATTTTACTCGCAGGGCGGGCCGCGCGGGCGGGTGCCGGGCGTCAGGGCTCAGGCCGCGAGGGCCTCGATGAGCTCGTCGCGCGTCATGCTGGACCGGCCTCGTATCCCGGCGTCCGCGGCCTTCTCGTACAGCTCGGACTTCGTGAGGTCGGCCAGGTCCCCCTCCGGCCCGGGCTCGTTCCCGGAGCCGCCGCGCGCGTGCTTCACGCTGGCGCGCAGGGCCTCCATGAGGTCGATGACGTTGGTGGCCTCGGCGGCCGGTTCGGCCTTCTCCACGGTCTCGCCGGACTGCTTGGCCTCGATCAGCTCGGCCACCTTCTCCTGATAGGTGTCCTGGTAGTCCTCGGGGTCCCAGTCGATCGCCATGGCCTCGATGAGCTGCTCGGCCGTCCTGCGTTCCTTCTCGGTGGTCCTCGGCCTGCCGGGGAGGTTGTCGATCTCCTCGGCGGGATCGCGGATCTCGTCGGCCCAGTGGAGGGTGTGGCAGGTCAGCAGCCCGTTCTCGGCCTTGACGGCGACGAGGTACTCGCGCTGTCGCATGACGAAGGTGGCGATGCCGGCCCGGTTCGCCCGGGCAAGGGTCTGTTCGAGCAGGCGGTAGATCTTGCCGTGCTCCTGGTCGACCGGGCCGAGGTAGTACGTCTTGTCGAAGAAGATCGGGTCGACCTCGTCGAGGTCGACGAAGCCGCTGATCTCCAGGGTCTTCGAGCGGCCTGGCGCGATGTCGTCGAGTTCGCCGGGCTCGACGAGCACGTACGCGTCCCCGGCGTCGAAGCCCTTCACGATGTCGTCGAGGCCGACCTCCTCGCCCGTGCGCTCGTTCACCCGGCGGTTGCGCACCCGGTCCGAGGTGCCGCGCTGGAGCTGGTGGAAGCGGATGGTGTGCCGGTCCGTGGCCGTGTAGAGCCCGACGGGCAGACTGACCAGACCGAACGCCAGATTTCCTCGCCACACCGGCCGTGCCATGGCCCTCACCGGTCCGTTCAGTCGGCCGGTTCGTCCGGCACGGGGTGCTCGGGGTGGATCGTGCCGTCACGGGGACGTCCCCTGGGGCCGGAGCCGGCCTCGTCGGTGTCCGGGGCCCTCGGGTCGCCGGCCTCCTCGGGAACGGGAACGGACAGCGGGTCCCCCGCGGCGGCCTGCTCGTCCTCGCGGTCCCGGGGCAGCGGCTCGTCGGGGCGTCGTGGGCTCTGCTGCTCGCTCATCTCCGATCACCTTCCTTCCGTCGCGTCGCCGGGGCCGTCCTCCCCGTCGCTGGGCGGCAGGAGGGCGATGCACTCGGCGTCGATCCGGTCCGCGACCTCCGTGAGCGAGCCGACCAGGGCCTCGACGGTCTCCGGTTCGAGGCCGGAGTCGCGGTCGTCGGCGGAGTCCAGCCAGCGGGTCGCGAGCCGCCGCAGGAGCAGGGTCACCTCGTCGGCCGGGAGCAGGAGAGGGCCTCCGGGGACGTGCACGAGGGACATCGACGCGTTCATGTGATCCGACCTCCGCGGGTACGGGACGGGGCGTCCGTCAGTGGGCGGTGTCCGTCGCCCCGGGCACGTCGTACACGCCCACCACGTTCAGGGTCGCACCGGTCTGCCGGACCGCCCACCGCGGCGCCGCGTACGACGAGGGGGAGCCGTCGACACCCACGACCACACGGGGGCCGGCGTCGCTGAAGTCCATGATCGTGCCCCTTCTCGCTCGTGTGACCGACCGGGCCCGGGGAGGCGGACGGGGCGGGTGTCCCGTCCTCTCCTCCCCGACGACTACCCGTCGACTACCCGGCACCGCGCGCCGTACGCGTGGGTCCCGGATCGTGCGGGTAGCCGGGCCGACGGAGGGGCGGGCGAGCGGGAGAGGGTTCAGGCTGGAAGTGGACGGGCCGGCGAAGGAGGAGCCGATGGACGCCGACCGGGCGATCGCGCGGCTGCTGCGCGAGCACGGACGGACCTACGCCGACGAGGCCGGGATCACCCTGCGGGACAAGCCCGCCCCGCTGTATCAGCTCCTCGTCCTCACGGTCCTCTGCTCGATCCGGATCAGGGCCTCGACCGCCACCGCCGCCGCCCGCGCACTGTTCGCCGCCGGCCTGCGGACCCCCCGCGCCATGGCCGACGCCACCTGGCAGGCGCGCGTGGACGCGCTCGGCCGGGCGCACTACGTCCGGTACGACGAGAGCACGGCCACCGCCCTGGGCGAGGGCGCGACGCTGGTCCTCGACCGCTACCACGGCGACCTGCGACGCCTGCGGGAGGAGGCCTCCGGCGAGCCGGAGAGGCTCCGCGACCTGCTGCGGGAGGTGCCCAGGATCGGCCCGGTGGGCGCCGGCATCTTCTGCCGCGAGGCGCAGGCCGTCTGGCCCGAGCTGCGCCCGTACTTCGACGAGCGCGCCCTCTCGACCGCCGCCGGCCTCGACCTGCCGCACACCCCGGCGGGCCTCGCCCGCCATGTCCCGCCGAACGACCTGGCGCGGCTTGCGGCCGCCCTGGTCCGCGCCGGGCTGGAGGGGGAGACGGCGGAGGAGCTCCGGGCGGCGTGAGGCCCGGGCGCGGCACGAACGGAGCCGGTCGACGGTACTAAAAGGAGCCGGTCGAAGCGCGGCACGAACGGAGCCGGTCACAACGACTCGGTCAGAAAGGACGCGGTCATGACCGCAGCACCCACCACCCCCACCACCACGCTCGGCCCCGACAGCGACCTCTCCGAGGTCTTCGAGCTCGCCCAGCAGCTGCGGGTGGACTCGGTGCGCGCCAGCACGGCCGCGGGCTCAGGGCACCCCACCTCCAGTCTGTCGGCGGCCGATCTGATGGCGGTCCTGATGGCCCGCCATCTCCGCTACGACTGGTCGGCGCCCGACGACCCGGCCGCCGACCACCTCGTCTTCTCCAAGGGGCACGCATCACCCCTGCTGTACGCGATGTTCAAGGCCGCCGGGGCGATCGGCGACGACGAGCTGATGACGACGTACCGCCGCTTCGGCCACCGTCTGCAGGGGCATCCCACCCCCGAGCTGCCCTGGGTGGACGTGGCCACCGGCTCCCTCGGCCAGGGCATCGGCTACGCCGTCGGGATCGCGCTCGCGGTCCGTGAGCTGGAGCGGCGGTCCTGCCGGGTGTGGGTGCTGTGCGGCGACAGCGAGACGGCCGAGGGTTCCGTGTGGGAGGCCCTCGACAAGGCCGGGCACCACCGGCTCGCCAACCTGACCGTCCTGCTGGACGTGAACCGCCTCGGCCAGAGCGGCCCCACGGAGCTGGAGTGGGACACCGAGGCGTACGCCCGCCGTGTCGAGGCCTTCGGCTGCCGGGCGATCGTGGTCGACGGCCACGACCTCGCAGCGATCGACCTGGCGCTCACGACGGCCGCCGACGGACGGGAGCCCACCGTCGTCATCGCGAGGACCGTCAAGGGCCGTGGCGTGGCGGAGGTCGCCGACAAGGAGGGGTGGCACGGCAAGGCGCTGCCCGAGGACCTGGCCGAACGCGCCGTCGCCGAACTCGGCGGCGTACGGGACCTGCGGGTGCGCGGCCCGCGACCGCCCGAGGAAGAGACCCCCCGCCCCGGAGCCGGGCAGCACGGGCCGGTCGAGGTGCCCCGTTACGAGGTCGGCGACGAGGTCGCCACCCGGGTGGCCTTCGGTGCCGCGCTGGCCGCGGTCGGCGCCCGGCCCGAGATCGTCGCCCTGGACGCCGAGGTCGGGAACTCGACCCACGCCGAGGACTTCGGCAAGGCCCATCCGGAGCGGTACTTCCAGACGTACATCGCCGAGCAGCAGATGATCGCGGACGCGGTCGGCATGGCGGTGCGCGGCTTCCGTCCGTACGCCACGACCTTCGCCGCCTTCCTCACGCGCGCGCACGACTTCGTCCGCATGGCGGCCGTCTCGCGGATCTCGCTGGCCCTGTGCGGGACGCACTGCGGGGTCGAGATCGGCGCGGACGGCCCTTCGCAGATGGGTCTGGAGGACCTCGCCATGATGCGGGCGGTCCTCGGGTCCACGGTGCTGTACCCCTCCGACGCCACCTCGGCGGCCGCGCTGACCGCGGCCATGGCCGATCTGGACGGGATCTCGTACCTGCGTGCCACCCGCGGGGCGTACCCGGTCCTCTACGACGGTGACGAGACGTTCCCCGTCGGCGGGTCGAAGACCCTGCACCAGAGCCCGGACGACCGGGTCACGCTCGTCGGCGCCGGTGTCACCCTGCACGAGTGCCTGGCGGCCGCCGAGGAGCTGGCCGACGAGGGCGTACGGGCCCGGGTCGTCGACCTGTACTCGGTCAAGCCCGTCGACGTGGGCACGCTCAGGCGCGCGGCCCTGGAGACCGGCGCCGTCCTCGTCGTCGAGGACCACCATCCGGAGGGCGGGCTCGGCGAGGCCGTCCTTTCGGCGCTCGCGGCGGACGCCGGGCGGCCCGCCTTCCCCCATCTCAGCTTCGGCCATCTCGCCGTCACGGAGCTGCCCGGCTCCGGCACCACCGAGGAACTCCTCGACGCGTGCGGCATCTCCCGTACCCACATCGCCCGGGCCGCCCGGGCACTGGTCGTACGGTAGGCGCCCGTCGGACCGCTCACCGGAAAGTCCTTCCTTCTGATCATTTCCGCAGGTTCGCGGGGCTCTGCGTGTTATCGCCCCCGCGCGGTCCGCCGTGCGCGAGCATGACGGACGCCGAAACCGTCAGGAAAGAACGGAAGAAGGACCCACGTGCCCGGCAGTGACAGCGAGAACCCGGCGATCGCCTCCCCCACCCCCACCGAGACCCGGCCCAAGACCAACACGGACTGGTGGCCGAACCAGCTGGACCTCCAGGTCCTGCACCAGCATTCGCCCCTCTCCGATCCGATGGGCGAGGAGTTCGACTACGCGAAGGAGTTCGCCGGCCTCGACGTCGACGCGCTGAAGCGGGACGTCTTCGCCGTGATGACGGACTCCCAGGACTGGTGGCCCGCCGACTACGGCCACTACGGGCCCCTGTTCATCCGGATGAGCTGGCACGCGGCGGGCACGTACCGCATCGCGGACGGCCGGGGCGGCGGCGGCCGCGGCGCCCAGCGCTTCGCCCCGCTCAACAGCTGGCCCGACAACGCGAGCCTCGACAAGGCGCGCCGGCTGCTCTGGCCGGTCAAGCAGAAGTACGGGCAGAAGATCTCCTGGGCCGATCTGCTGGTCTTCGCCGGCAACTGCGCCATGGAGTCCATGGGGTTCAAGACCTTCGGCTTCGGCTTCGGGCGTCCGGACATCTGGGAGCCCGAGGAGATCTACTGGGGCCCCGAGGACACCTGGCTCGGTGACGAGCGCTACAGCGGCGACCGGCAGCTCACCGGCCCCTTCGGCGCCGTGCAGATGGGCCTGATCTACGTCAACCCGGAGGGCCCGAACGGCAATCCGGATCCGGTGGCCGCCGCCCGGGACATCCGCGAGACGTTCGGACGCATGGCGATGAACGACGAGGAGACCGTCGCGCTCATCGTCGGCGGCCACACCTTCGGCAAGTGCCACGGCGCGGTCGATCCGGAGTACATCGGCCCGGAGCCCGAGGCCGCCCCCATGGAGCAGCAGGCCCTCGGCTGGCGGAACGCGTACGGCAGCGGCAAGGGCGCCGACACGCTCACCAGCGGGCTCGAAGGGGCGTGGACCACCGAGCCGACCAAGTGGGACAACGGCTATCTGGACAATCTGTTCCGGTACGAGTGGGAGCTGACGACCAGCCCGGCGGGCGCCCAGCAGTGGACGCCCAAGGACGCGTCCGCGAAGGACACCGTGCCCGACGCGCACGACCCGTCCAAGCGGCACGCCCCGATGATGCTCACGACGGACCTGTCGCTGCGGATGGACCCGGTCTACGCGCCGATCGCGAAGCGCTTCCACGAGAACCCGGACCAGCTCGCGGACGCGTTCGCCAGGGCCTGGTACAAGCTGCTGCACCGCGACATGGGCCCCCTCTCGCGCTACCTCGGCCCGTGGATCCCCGAGCCGCAGCTCTGGCAGGACCCCGTGCCCGCGGTCGACCACGCGCTCGTCGGCGAGTCGGACATCACGGCCCTCAAGGCCCGGATCCTCGACTCGGGCCTCTCCGTCTCCCAGCTCGTCACCACCGCCTGGGCGTCGGCCGCGAGCTTCCGCGGCACCGACAAGCGCGGCGGCGCCAACGGGGCGCGGATCCGGCTCGCCCCGCAGAAGGACTGGGAGGTCAACGACCTGCCCGAGGTGGCGCGGACGATCGAGACCCTCGAAGGGATCCGCGAGGACTTCAACGGCTCCGGCGGCGGGACGAGGATCTCGCTCGCCGACCTGATCGTCCTCGGCGGGTGCGCGGCCGTCGAGCGGGCCGCGAAGAACGCCGGGATCGACCTCACGGTCCCGTTCGCGCCGGGGCGCACGGACGCCTCGCAGGAGCAGACCGACGTGCAGTCCTTCGCGGTGCTCGAACCCCGGGCGGACGGCTTCCGCAACTACCTCCGGGCGGGCGAGAAGCTGTCGCCGGAGACCCTCCTCCTCGACCGCGCCAACCTGCTGACGCTGACCGCGCCCGAGATGACGGCGCTCGTCGGCGGCATGCGGGTGCTGGGCACCGGGTTCGGGCGGACGAAGCACAGGGCCTTCACGGACCGGCCGGAGTCGCTCACCAACGACTTCTTCACCGGGCTCCTCGACATGGGCACGGAGTGGAAGGCGTCGACGTCCGACGCGAACGTCTTCGAGGGCCGCGACCGCGCCACGGGCGAGGTGCGGTGGACCGCCACCCCCGTCGACCTCGTCTTCGGCTCGCACTCCCAGCTGCGGGCCCTCGCCGAGGTGTACGCGTCGGCCGACGCGGGCGAGAAGTTCGCGCGGGACTTCGTGTTCGCGTGGGACAAGGTGATGAACCTCGACCGGTTCGACCTGCGCTGAGGACGACGAGGGGCCGGCCGATCCGCACGGCCGGCCCCTCGGGCTCCCTAGCCTGGTGGTGTCGACACCAGGTGTGACACACACTGCCCGGAGCCGCCGGGTGCTGCCACCGTGGTCGCCATGACCCACCCCACCACCTTGATCACCGGCGTCACCCAGGGCATGGGGCACGCGCTCGCCCTCGACCTGGCGCCGCGCGGCGGCACCCTGCTCCTGCACGGGCGGAACGCCGAGCGCCTGGAGGCCGTGGCCGCCGAAGCGCGGGCCGCGGGCCCCGGCACCACGGTCCGTACGTATCTCGCCGACCTCTCCGACCTCGACCAGGTGCACGCGATGGCCGCCCGGATCCGGGCGGACGAGCCGTACCTCGACGGCCTGATCCACAACGCGGTGGCGGGCGGCGGCGCGCGGCCGCTCGTCCGGGAGCTGAGCGCCCAGGGCCATGAACTCCGCTTCGCGGTCAACCACTTGGCGCCGTACGCGCTCACCTGCGCCCTGCTGCCGCTGCTCACGGCCTCGGCTCCGGCGCGCGTCGTCAACGTCGCTTCGATCGGTCAGCAGACCATCGACTTCGACGACGTGATGACGGAGCGGGAGTACGAGGGGCTGCTCGCCTACTGCCGGAGCAAGCTGGCCATGATCATGGCGACCTTCGAGCTGGGCGCCGAGCTGGAGGGCAGCGGCGTCACGGTGAACGCCCTGCACCCGGCCCACCTGATGGACACGCCCGCCGTCCGCGCCTACGGCTTCACCCCGCTCACCACCACGGAGGAGGGCGTCCGCCCGACCGTACGGCTGCTCCTCGACCCGGAACTGGCCGGCGTCACGGGCCGCTACTTCGACCGGTTCACCGAGGCACGGGCCCACGAGCAGGCGTACGACACGGAGGCGCG
The DNA here is from genome assembly GCF_053616475.1 of Streptomyces sp. NPDC055815. Classification (NCBI taxonomy): domain Bacteria; kingdom Bacillati; phylum Actinomycetota; class Actinomycetes; order Kitasatosporales; family Streptomycetaceae; genus Streptomyces; species Streptomyces sp. NPDC055815. The sequence continues at coordinate 125,877 of NZ_JBSHDU010000009.1, forward strand.
CGACCGGCTGATGAAGCTGACGCACGAGCTGGTGGGGGCGGTCTGAGCGGCCACTCGTCCGGGTGGCCACGGGGCGGGTCGTCCGCGCGCGAGGGGCACTGCCGTCGATCATGGGCGGCGGTACGTCCCCGTGTGTGAAGGAAGATCCGGCATGTCGCTCCCCCAGGCCGCCCCACAGGCCCCCGTGACCCCGAAGGCCCGCATCTACGCGATGCTCGACACCGACGGAGACGGAGTCGCCTCGAAGCACGACTACTTCGTCCGCATCGACCGGGCCCAGGCGGCGACCGGACGCGCCGACGACGACCCCCTGGTCATCGCCGCACGCGCCACGGGCGAACGCGCCTGGGCCGCGATGGACGCCAACGGCGACGGCGTGATGACCTACGAGGAGTACATCGCCTGGGTGGACGCGGACAAGTTCGACAACATCTGCCAGTACGCGCTGGGCGCCCTGTTCGACCTCGCCGACGCCGACCAGGACGGCAAGCTGGACAGGTCGCAGTTCACCCTGCTGCGCGAGGCGCTCGGCAACCGGGCCGACAACGCCGGCTCGGCCTTCGACGCCCTGGACGCCGACGGGGACGGACGCGTCGGCCGCGCCGAGTACCTGGCGTCGATCCGCGCGTACGTCACGGGCGAAGGGTCCGCCATGGGGGACGTCCTGTACTGACCCACCGGTGCCGGTCGTTCCGGCCACCACGTGAAGCCCCTCGCTCCGGCCGGGGGCTTCACGCGTGCTGCGGCCGGGCGGCGGTGCGGTGCCGTCACCCCCTTGGACCGCGTACCGCGCCCCGCCCGACGCGGCACAGCAGACTCACTCCCAGTGATACCCCCACCCCCTCAGGGAGCCTGCATGTCCCCGCTCGCCTCCGGGCGCACCGCCGGCGCACTCGCCCTCCTCATCGCCGCCGCGGCCAGCCCCGCGACCGCCGCCGCCCACGACGCCAAGCCGACGGTGGTCCTCGTGCACGGCGCGTTCGCCGACGCCTCCGGCTGGAACGCGGTCGCCGAGCGCCTCCGGCACCAGGGCTACGAGGTCGTCGCACCCGCCAACCCGCTGCGCGGCCTGGGCAACGACTCCACGTACACGGCCAGCGTCCTGAAGAGCATCGAGGGCCCCGTCGTCCTGGTCGGCCACTCGTACGGCGGCGCCGTCATCAGCGGCGCCGCGGCCGGCAACCCGAACGTCAAGGCGCTCGTCTACGTCGCGGCGTTCATGCCCGACAAGGGCGAGTCCCCCGCCGAGCTCTCCGCCAAGTTCGCGGGCAGCGAGCTCGGGACGGCCGTGCGCCCCGTCCCGTACACCGACGCCACGGGCAGCGGCGTCGACCTGTACATCAGGAACGACAGGTTCCACAGCGTCTTCGCCGCCGACCTGCCCGAGCGGCAGACACGGCTCATGGCGGTCGAGCAGCGCCCGATCACGGCCGCGGGCTTCGCCGAGAAGGCCCGGGCGGCGGCCTGGAAGACGATCCCGTCCTGGTTCCTCGTGGCCCGGCAGGACAAGGCGATCGCCCCGGACCTGGAGCGCTTCGAGGCGCAACGGGCGGGCTCCCGCACCGTGGAGATCGACTCCTCGCACGTCGCCATGATGTCCCACCCCGACACCGTCGCCGGCCTCATCGACGAGGCCGCGGAAACCACCTGCTGAAGCCGAGGAAGAAGCGCCATGAGCGACAAGCCCACCATCGTCCTGGTCCACGGGTTCTGGGGCGGCGCCGCCCACTGGGCGAACGTCATCGTCGAGCTGAACAAGCGCGGTTACGACAGGATCCACGCCGTCGAGAACCCGCTCACCTCGCTCGCCGACGACGCCGAGCGCACCCGCAAGATGGTCAAGCAGGTCGACGGTCCCGTCGTCCTCGTCGGCCACTCGTACGGCGGCGCCGTCATCACCGAGGCGGGCGACCTGCCCAACGTCACCGCCCTCGTCTACATCGCGGCGTTCGCGCCGGACGCCGGCGAGAGCCCGGGCGGGATCAGCCAGGAGATGCCGCCCGCCGCCTTCGAGAACATCGCACCCGACTCCGACGGCTACCTCTGGATCAAGCAGGACAAGTTCCGCGAGAGCTTCGCCCAGGACCTCGCGCCCGACGAGGCCCTCGTCATGGCCGTCACCCAGAAGGCGCCGCTCGGCTCCACCTTCGGCGACAACGTCACCGCACCGGCCTGGCGCAACAAGCCCGTCTGGTACCAGGTGTCCACCGAGGACCGCATGATCCACCCCGACAACGAGCGCCGGATGGCAGCGCGCATGAACCCGCGCAGGACCGTCGAACTCGACGCGAGCCACGCCTCCCTGGCCTCCCATGCCGAGGCCGTCGTCGACCTGATCGAGGACGCCGCGAACGCCACCGCCGGCTGACCCCGGACTCGGCGCGCGGGCCTGACGGGTGATGTTCGCGCGGTTCGACGGCGCCTCCGCCGTCGTACGGGTGCCACCGGCCAATACTCCGGCCATGAGACCACCCCGTGCCATGCCCCGGTCGCGCCGCGCCGCGGCCGCCGCCCTCACCGCGCTCCTCACCCTCGGCGCCTCCGCCACCGCGGCCGCGGGACCGGCGGGCGACCCCGGTCACCGCCGTCCCTGCGTCGCTTCCCGGCTGCCCGATCACGGCCCGGCCCGCGACGTCCTGCGGATCGCCGAGCGGGCCAAGGCGGACATGGGCCTCAAGTCCGTGATCCTGCGGGTCACCGTCGACGGCCGCGAGATCGTCACCACCGCGCTCGGCGAGTCGATGACGGGGGTGCCGGCGACGCCCGCCATGCACTTCCGGAACGGCAACATCGCGATCGCCTACATGGGTACGGCGCTGCTGCGCCTCGTCGACCAGGGCAAGGTCCGGCTCGACGACCCCGTCGCCCGCTGGCTGCCGGGCCTCAAGGACGGCGACCGGATCACCCTGCGCATGCTGGCCGCGTCCACCACGGGCCTCGTCGACTACGTGAGGCTCCCCGCGTTCCAGCGGGCCGTCGTCGCGGACCCCTTCCGCCAGTGGACGGCCGACGAGCTCGTGCGGCTCTCGACGAGCCAGGAACGGTGGTACGAGCCGGGCACCAACTGGAGTTACTCGCACGCCAACTTCGTCCTGCTCGGCGCCGCCCTGGAGAAGATCACCGGCACCCGGCTCGACGTCCTGCTGCAGCGGCAGATCCTGCACCCGCTCCGACTGCGCGAGACCCGCAACGCCTTCACCCCCGACATCCCGGAACCCGTCCTGCACGCCTTCACCTCGGACCGCGGGACCTACGAGGAGTCCACCTTCTGGAACCCCTCGTGGACGACCGCACCCGGCGCGGTGGAGACCACCGACATCTGCGACCTGGCGAGCTCGGCCGCCGGCATCGGCTCGGGCCGGCTGCTCTCCCCGGCCTCCTACCGGGAGCTGCTGAACCCGGGAACCGTCGGCCTCGGCCACGCCACCAAGAAGTGCCCGGCGACGGTCTGCATCGCGCAGACCGAGGCCACCCACTACGGGCTCGGCCTGCTCGTGCTCGGCGACTGGGTGTCCCAGCACCCGCTGTTCTTCGGTTACTCGGCGTCCCAGGCGTATCTGCCGTCGGAGCGGCTGTCCATCGCGGTCTCGACCACGAACGACCCCGACGCCGCGGCCGGCCACACCGCGCACGTGATCACCCAGCGGATCGCCGCCGCACTGGCCCCGGCGCACCCGATCCCCGACTTCGGCTGACCACCGTCGCGGACGGTCCGCCTCAGACCGCCGCCGAGTCCCCGTCCGGCGCGTGGCCGACGGCCTCGGCGGCCTCGCCGGCGCTGTAGGAGGAGGCGAAGGTGAAGGCGCGCGGGGACGGGCCGTGCGCCCGCAGGTCCGCCAGTCGCTCCACCGCCTCGCCCACGGTCGGGATGTGCCCGGCGGGCACCCACCAGAGCACCAGGTGCGCCTCGACGTGCCGGTGGAACCAGTCACGGCGCCTGCGCATGACCTCCAGGTGTCCGCTGCGGTAGGCGAAGTCCCACAGGGCCTCCTGGCTCTCCCACACCGACAGGTTGACGATGACGTCGTCGCCGAGCGGCCGCAGCCCGGTGGCGTCGCCCTCCCCGTCCTCCACGAGCCGCCACACGAAGCCGGGCGTCCCGTCGGCGGCTGCGTTGACCGGGTCGAGCAGCTCGACGAACGGCGCCACGCGCGGGTCGTCGAGGGGGTACCGGAGCGTGGCGACGTTGAGCTGGGCGAGGTGGGCGGGGCGCGCGGATGCGGTCATGGCCTCATCCCAGCACGACCCCGTTTTCTATGTCAATCAGCATTGTTTTTAGAAGCTTCGACCACCACGCAGCACTCCCCCGGCCGGGCGTCCATGCGCGCGCGTACGGCCCCCTCCGTACCGAGCAGCCCTTCGAGGAGGGCCAGGTTCATGCCGCAGACGAGCGGCGGGAAGCTCTCGGCGACGGCATGGAACGGGCAGTTGCGCATGCGCACGGCATCACCTTCGAGGAACGGCTCGTAGCCCCGGGCCGCCAGCGTCTCCATGGCCTCGCCGAGGCCGCCGCAGGGCCCCGCCGCAGCGCGCAGCGCCTCACCCCGGCGGCGGGCGGCCGCGCAGAGCCCGGCGTCGAGCCCGGCCTGCTCGGCGGCCTCGGCGAGCAGTTCGGCGGCGGTGCGGTAGTCGCGGGCGGGCAGCGACACCGACCGCTCGCCCGGCGCCCGGGTGTACACCTTGGCGGGACGGCCCGCCCCCGGCCCCGAACGCCCCGACAGCCGACGGCTGCCGCTCTCCAGGAGCCCGGCCCCGGTCAGCTTGTCCAGATGGTGCGCGGCGAGCGTCCGCGCCACCCCGACGGCCTCGGCGGCCTCGTTGCGACCGACCTCCCGGCCCTGCGCCACCACGTACTCGTACAGGCGGCGCCGTACAGGATCCTGCAGCACCGCGATCGCGTCGATGTCCTCCACGAGGCCAGTCTAGAAACAACGCGGATCGGCGATAGAAACTCCGTGCTGCTACGTTCGGACGTCCGACGACCGGGAGCGTGTGGTGAGCGAGACGAAGAAGCCGGGGCCGGACTCGCGGCCGCGACTGCGGAGGCAGCCGCAGCAGGCACGCAGCCGGGCCAGGGTCGAGGCGATCCTCGGCGCGGCCGACCGGCTCCTGTCCCAGGAGGGGTACGAGGCGCTGACCATGCGGCGGATCGCCGAGGAGGCGGGCGTGCCGGTCGGCAGCATCTACCAGTTCTATCCGGACAAGGGCGCCGTGGTGGACGCGCTCGGCCGGCGGTATCTGGAGGCGTTCGCGTCCGCCATCGACGAGCTCGTCGAGCGGGCCGTCGAGGGCGAACTGACCGACCTGGTCGGCACGATGGTCGACGTCTACGGCGAGCTGTTCCGGTCCCAGCCGGGCGGCATGGCGCTGTGGGCCGGACGGCACCTCAGCCCCGAGCTCGCGCGGGCCGACGAGGCGAGCAACGCGCTCATCGCGGAGGGCCTGCGGCGCATCGTGGAGCACCTGACCGGCGCTCCGGGCGGCGAGCTGGTGCGGCGGGCGACGCGGATGGTGGTGTGGGCGGCGAACGCCGTGCTGCACGAGGTGTTCAAGGGCGACGGCGAGCCGGACCCGGAGACCGTGGACGAGCTCAAGCGGATGCTGGACCGCTACTGGGAGGACCTGCGCGGCCGGCTGACCGCGGAGGAGGGGTGATTCCGGCCGGTCCGATCCATAGAACGTGAACGAGTGTTCATGTTACGGTGCGGCCCACCTCGGACGGCGAGCCGGCACCAGACGGCGCGCCCGCATCGGACGGCGAGCCAGCAGAAGGCAGGTACCCGTGACCTCCAGTCCCACCGGTCCCACCCGACTCCCCGGCCTCCCCGGCCTCCCGGGCGATTTCGTCTGGGGCGCCTCGACCGCCGCGTACCAGATCGAGGGCGCGGCCGAGGAGGACGGCAAGGGGCCCTCGATCTGGGACACCTTCGTACGGCGCCCCGGAGCCGTACGCGACGGGCACACCGGCGACATCGCCTGCGACCACTACCACCGGTCCGACGAGGACGTCGCGCTGATGCGGCGGCTCGGACTCGACGCGTACCGGTTCTCGATCTCCTGGCCGCGCGTCCTGCCGGCCGGTGCGGGCACGGTCGAGCCGCGCGGCCTCGACTTCTACGACCGGCTGGTCGACGCCCTGCTGGACGCCGGGATCGAGCCGACGCCCACCCTCTTCCACTGGGACCTGCCGCAGGCCCTGGAGGACGAGGGCGGCTGGCTGAACCGCGCGACCGCGCACCGGTTCGCGGAGTACGCGGCGGTGGTGGCGGACCGGCTCGGCGACCGGGTCAAGCGGTGGATCACCCTGAACGAGCCGTTCGTGCACATGTCCTTCGGCTACGGCTTCGGCGTCCACGCCCCGGGCCGCGCCCTGCTGCTCGACGCGCTGCCCGTCGCGCACCACCAGCTGCTCGGCCACGGCCTGGCGACCACGGCGCTGCGGGCCGCCGTCCCGGACGGGCAGGTGCTGATCGCCAACAACTGCACGCCCGTACGGCTGCGCCCGGACGCCCGCACCGACGGGGACGCGGCGGCGGCCACGGCGTACGACATCCTGCACAACCGGCTCTTCAACGACCCGATCCTCCTGGGCTGTTACCCCGACCTCTCGGCGTACGGCATGACCGACCCGAGCTGGGGAGGGGTGGTGCGCGAGGGGGATCTCGCGACCATCGCCGCACCGCTGGACGGTCTGGGCATCAACTACTACAACCCGAGCTGGGTGACAGCCCCCGCCGATCCCGCCGCGGGGCTGCCGTTCGACCTGACCGAGCCTCAGGAGACGTACCGGCGCACCGCGTTCGGCTGGCCGGTGGTCCCCGACGGGCTCACGGAGCTGCTCACCGGCCTCAAGGACCGCTACGGCGACGCCCTCCCGCCGGTGTGGATCACCGAGAGCGGCTGCTCGCAGCCGGCCGGGCGGCACGACCAGGAACGCATCGACTACCTCGCCGGGCACATCGCGGCGGTGGCGGACGCCGTGGACCGAGGGGTGGACGTGCGCGGCTACTTCACCTGGTCGCTGCTCGACAACTTCGAGTGGGCCGAGGGCTACCACCAGCGTTTCGGCCTCGTCGAGGTCGACTTCGCCACGGGACTCCGCACGCCCCGGGCGAGCTTCGACTGGTACCGCGAGCTGATCGCCGCCCACCGCGACGTCAGCGCCTCTCGCCGCGAGGTCAGCACCTCCGACCGCGATGTCAGCGCCTCTCGCCGCGACGTCAGCGCCTCTCGCCACGACGTCAGCGCCTCCCAGCGCGAGGTCAGCGCCCCCCACTCCGACGCCAGCGCCTCCCCCCGGCCCTGAGCGGCGCAGTCACCATGGCCCTCGCTCCCGAAGAGGCCGCCGAGGACGCCGTCGCCGCCGTCCTCGCCGAGCCCACCGTCCCGGTCACGGCCGGCTGGACGGCGAGCCTCTCGCTCTCCACGCTGGCCGTCTTCATGGCCTTCATGACGCCCATCCAGATCCTGCTGCCGCTCCAGCTGGAGCAGATCGACCCGCACGACAAGAACACCGCCCTGTCGCTGGTCACCGGCCTCGGCGCGCTCGTCGCCGTCCTGGCCAACCCGATCGCCGGCGCGTGGTCGGACCGGACCACGAGCCGGTTCGGCCGGCGCCGGCCCTGGATCCTCGGCGGCGCCCTCGCCGGGGCGGCGGGCCTCGCGGTCACCGCCTCCCAGCACACGGTGGCGGGGGTCGCCGTCGGCTGGTGCCTCGCACAGGCGGGCCTCAACGCGATGCTGGCCGGGGTCACGACTCCGATCGCCGACCGTGTGCCGCTGACCCAGCGCGCGGTGGTCTCCGGCTGGACGGGCCTCATGCAGTCGGTCGGCCTGGTCCTGGGCGCGCTGATCACCGCCCTCCTCGTGACCGGCATCCGCTCCGGTTACGTCACGCTGGCCGTGCTCACCGTCGTACTGGCCCTGCCGTTCGTCCTGCGCCACGCCGAGCCGCCGCTGCCGCGGGCGCTGCGCCCCGCCGTCGACGTCCGCACCCTGGCCCGCTCGTTCTGGGTGAGCCCCCGGAAGCACCCCGACTTCGGCTGGGCGTGGCTCACCCGGTTCCTGATCAACCTCGGGAACGCCCTGGGCACGCTCTACCTGTTCTACTTCCTCGCCGACGCCGTCCACTACGGCGACCCCGGCACCGGCGTGCTGATCCTGACGGTGATCTACACCCTCTGCGCGGCGCTCACGGCGATCCCCGCGGGGGTGCTGTCCGACCGCGTCGGACGCCGCCGGGGTTTCGTCGTCGTCTGCTCGCTGGTCATGGCGGCCGCCGCGCTGCTGCTCGCCCTGGTGCACACCTGGCCGTCCGCCCTCGCCGCCGCGGCCGTGCTCGGCGCGGGCTACGGCATCTACCTCGCCGTCGACCAGGCGCTCGTCACCCAGGTCCTGCCCGAGGCCGCCGACCGCGCGAAGGATCTCGGCGTCATCAACATCGCGAATTCGGGACCGCAGGTCCTGGCCCCGGCGCTCGCCTCACCGGTCATCGCCCACCTCGGCGGCTACACCGGCCTGTACGCCACGGCGGCCCTGGTCATCCTGGCCGGCGGCCTCCTCGTCCACCGCATCAGGGGCGTGGCCTGACGTGGGCCCGCGCGTTCGTCTCCCGTCCCACTCTCTGAAATTCTTCATTCAGAGTCTTGCTCCCTGTTTCCCCCTATGCGAGATTCGGCGCACCGCGGTGCGGTCATCGGCCGCGGTCCGTCCGGAAACACAGGAATCGCTGCGGGGAGAGGTCTCCACCATGCCGGTCCAACACGCCTCCGGGGAACGACTCGCGATGGAGAAGCGCACCATCGAGGTCATTCCCGACGCCGAGCGGCACGGCACGCCGCGCAGCCAGTTCACGCTGTGGTTCGGCGCCAACATGCAGATCACCGCGATCGTCGACGGCGCGCTGTCCGTCGTCTTCGGCGCCGACGCCCTGTGGGCGATACCCGCGCTGCTCATCGGCAACGTGCTCGGCGGCATCGTGATGGCGCTGCACTCCGCGCAGGGCCCGCGGCTCGGCGTCCCGCAGATGATCTCCAGCCGCGCCCAGTTCGGCGTCCACGGCGCGGTCCTGCCGCTGCTGCTGGTGATCCTCATGTACCTCGGATTCGCCGCGACCGGCAGCGTGCTGGCGGGGCAGGCGCTCGCCGAGCTGCTGCACATCGACAACGCGCAGGTCGGCATCCTCGTCTTCGGCGTCCTGACGGCCGTCGTCGCCGTCACCGGCTACCGGCTGATCCACGCCGCCGGCCGCGTCGCGACCGTCGTCGGCGTGCTGGGCCTCGGCTATCTCCTCGTGCGGGTGTTCACCCAGTACGACGTGGGCGCGCACATCGGGATCAAGGGCTTCGAGACGGCGACCTTCCTGCTCGCCGTGGGGCTCGGCGCGGGATGGCAGCTGACCTTCGGCCCGTACGTCGCCGACTACTCGCGCTACCTGCCGCGCGACACCAGCACCCGTGCGACGTTCTGGTCGACGTTCGCCGGTTCCGTCATCGGCTCGCAGTGGGCCATGACCCTGGGCGCGCTCACCGCGGCCGTCGCGGGCAAGGCCTTCCTCACCGACCAGGTGGGCTTCCTCGGCGACCTCGCCGGTCCGGCAGCGCTCGCCTTCCTCATCTACCTGGTGATCGTGGTCGGCAAGCTGACCGTCAACTGCCTCAACGCGTACGGCGGTTTCATGTCGATCCTGACGACCGTCACGGCCTTCGACGGCCGCTCGCGGATCTCGGCGACCGCCCGTGCCGCCTACATCGTCGGCTTCACCGCCGTGTCGATCGGCATCGCGCTCGCCGCCAGCGCCGACTTCCTGAACAACTTCAAGAACTTCGTGCTCCTGATCCTGATGGTGTTCACCCCGTGGAGCGCGATCAACCTGGTCGACTACTACCTGGTCTCCCGGGAACGGGTCGACATCCCCGCGCTGTACGACCCGGAGGGCCGCTACGGGCGCTGGAACGTCACCGCGCTGACCTGTTACGTCGTGGGCGTCGCCGTCCAGATCCCGTTCCTGGCCACCAAGCTGTACACCGGCGCGATCACCAAGAGGCTCGACGGCGCCGACATCTCCTGGATCGTGGGCCTGGTCGTCACCGGGGCCGTGTACTGGCTGTGGGTGCGGCGCACGGCCGACCCGCCGGCCGAGACCATCCACCCGGCCGCGACCGAGGACGGCGCCCGTACGACGGCACCCGTCGGCTGACGCGTACTCACCTCACGGGCGGGACATCGCAGAAAGCCTAAGTGTCGTGGTGTCGCCGCCGGACGGACGCCTGCTGCGCGCGCGTCGCCGGGTGGTCGGGCCCGAGCACCCGCCCCAGGTGGTCGAGGAAGCGGACGGCGGCCGTCGCCGCCCCGGGACGGTCGCCGGACGCTTCCCGCCAGTCGATGAGGTGTCTCCAGACCGTGAGGCTCTGCGGGTGGCTCTCGCCCAGCACGCGCAGGGTGGGCGCGAGGAGTTCGGCCAGCAGGTCGGCGGCGGCCTGGGCGTCGCCCGACCTTCCGCTCCACACGGCGAGGTCGAGACGGGCGGTGAGGGTGTCGGGGTGCTCGCCGCCCAGATGGCGCCGGGCCGCGTCGGCGAGCCGGGCGAAGTGCTCGCGGGCCGCCGCGACCTGCCGGTTCTCGCCGAGGCTGTGACCCGAGCGGGACAGCACGGTGTGCACCTCGGGCCAGTGCAGGGCCCGTTCGGCATGGTCCTTCAGGACGTCCGTGTTGGAGCGCAGCGCCTGGGCGAGGTCCGCGTCGCGTTCGCGGTCGGGCCATCCGTCGGCCAGGGCGTCGGCCGCGGTACGAGCGAGCCGTCGCCGCCGGCCCGGCTCCAGCGGCTCCCGGACCGCCCGCTGAATGAGCTGGTGGACGCGCACGGTCCGGTGCGGGACTCCGGGCGTGTGGTCGACGAGACTCAGCTGGTGGAGGTTCCACAGCGCGCAGGTGACATCCTGGAGATCGAACTTCCTTGAGTCGGTCTCCGCCGCGCGGTCCCGGTCGATGGCGTCGGTCTCCGCCGCGCGGTCGCGGTTGACGCGGTCGAGGACGGCCCACCCGTCGAAGATCAGGGCGGGAATGCCGTTGGGGTCGAGCATCGCGGCGATCTCGAGGAGGGGACGCGCGACTCCACGCGGGCTGAGCCGGTCCGCCAGGTCGACGGACAGGGACCAGGCGGCGGCGACCGTGTGCCGCTGGCCGTCGGGCAGGCCGCTGATGTCCGCGAGCACGTCGTGCAGCACGAGTCTGCGATCGGCCAGGCGCCTGCGGTAGGCAGCGCAGTCCAGATGCTTGTTGACCATGTACGGCACGGCCTGGGCGAGAGCGAGCGGGAGGTGTCCGAAGTCCTCCGCGAGCGCCAGGATCTCCTCGGTGCTGTCGGCCCGCCCGTGCACCGCGAGCTTGCCGGCCACGTAGTCGTGGGACTCCTCGGGCGTGAAGAGGCCGACCTCGATACGGGCCCGCCCCCGCGCCAGGAAGGCGGCGTCGCGGTTGCGCGTCGTCACCAGGGTGCGTCCGCCGGGGCCCTGCGGTGGCCAGAGGTCGTGCAGGTCCGCCGGCTGGGTGACATCGTCCAGGACCACCAGCCAGCGCTTGCCGTGGTCCTGGCCGAGCCAGCGGAGGAAGGTCTGGGCGGCCCGCCCCGCGTCCCGGCGGTCGGCGCCGAGCACGCTCGCGGCCGCCTGCGCGTAGGCGTCGGTGATCGCCTCGGGGCCGGCCGCGTTCACCCAGACCAGCAGGTCGAGGTCTCCCCCGTGCCACAGCCGGCGGACGTGCCGGGCCGCCACCTGCGTCTTCCCCACTCCACCGCCGCCGACGAGGATGTGGCACCGTTCCCCGCCCCCTGGGCGCTCATCGGCCCAGGCCGGTTCCAGGGCACGGATCGCCTCCCGCTCCTGGAAGCAGTCCGCCTCGGGTGGGAGCACCCCGACCTGGTGCGGCCAGGACACGGCGGGGCGGCTCGGCGGGTTCAGCAGCTGGAGGAGTCCGATGTGCCCGGCGGCGATGCCGCCGTTCTGCGCGTGGACCGCCTCTCCCGCGAGGGCGTTCGGGCGTAGCGGGGTGCCGGGGACCGTCAGCCCTGGTCCGGGCCCGGCGTCGAAGGGGACCCCAGGACGACGTCTCCCATCCGGAGCGCGGCGACCGATCCGCGGTCGGCCCGGACATCGACGTCTCCGCCGACGGACAGCCCGGCCCGATCGGCCGCCACCACGGGGCCCGCGGGCGCGTGGGTCGCGAGCAGCGAGCGCAGCTCGGTGGCCGCCTGGGCACGATCGGCCTCGTCCATGCTCTCGAAGATCGCCTCGAAGCGGGCCTGCCACAGTCCTTCCTCGCGCGCGTGGTCGACCTCGTGGCCCGCCCCGAGCACCGCGGCCGTGCGGTCGAGACGCTCGATCTCGGCCCGCTCCCGCTCCGGCCGGCCCCGGCCGAACCATCGGGCCACCGCGTTCCTGAAGCCGCCCCACGCGTCCGTACCGGCCGCCTGCACGACGGCTGCACCGCCCGTCGCGGCCAGTGCCGTCACGACCTCTTCCAGCATTCCCTCGCCCTGTGTCCGCTCGGCCATCCGTTGTCCGGACCGTAGCGCACGAACAGCCCGTCGGGGCCGACTCGGCGCAACCCGCGGGGGATCGAGCGAGGTCGACCGCCTCCGAGCCGGCGCGGCTCAGCCCTGCACGGCCCGGGCCCTGCGGTACTCGGCGCGCGCGAGGAGTGAGAAGACGATCGTGGCGCAGAGCGCGACGCCGACGATCACCCACTCCAGGGCTCCGCTGCCCTGGTCGGGCTCGACCTCGAAGACCCGCTCGATCCAGTCGGGCCAGATCGCGGTCAGGAGGAACAGCAGTCCGCTGAGGCAGGCCGCGATCGCCTCGATCCGGCCCCGCAGGCGTACGTTGCGCATCATCGTGCTCACCTTCACCCTCGCCGGACGGTCAGACCGAGGAGAGGTCGATCCGGAACATGCCGCGGCCGTGGGTCACGCAGACGAGGGTCTCGTCCATCCAGAACAGGTCGTCGACCGAGCAGTTGGCCGGGCCCTCGTTCGTCGGCGACCAGGTCGTCCCGGAGTCCTCGCTCGCGAACAGGCCGATCTCGGTGCCGCAGTACAGGAACGCGTGGCGCCGCGGATGCACGGCGAGCGCCCGTACGGGAGCGGCGGGGAGCGTGGGCGAGAGGTCGGTCCAGCGTGCGCCGCCGTCCTCCGTCACCCACAGGTTGCCGGGCTCGAAACCGCCGAAGGCGACGTACGCGGTCTTCACGTCCGTCGGATGGGCGGTGATGCTCGTGCAGTACCGCTGCGGCCGCAGCGGGTCCGGGCCGATCACTCCGACCCGGTCCCAGGTCGGCGTCGCGGCCGTGCCCTCGGTGGTGCGGAAGAGCATGCCGTTGCGGTGGCCCACCCACACCACGTCGGAATCGGCCGGAGCGACGGCGAGCGCGCTGATCGGCGACCCCGCGCTCGGCTTGATCGCCTGCCAGCTGGGGCCCGAGGTAGGGGTGTTCGGCGCCTTCGCGTCGTTCGTGCGCCACAGCGAGAGACCGCCGGCGAGCAGCCGCTCCGGATTGCCAGGATCCATGACGAACGGCGCGATGAAGAGCGCCTGCTGGTTCTTGGCGTCGGGGATCCGGAACGGCACCGGCTTCCAGTCCCAGCCGGGGATCGCCGGGTTCCAGAACTGGCCGCTGATGTAGCGGTCCGGATCGTCGGTGGCGCCGCCGTCGTCGTTGCGGTGGATGTTGAGGAAGACGTACTCGCCGTAGAGCACGTCCGGGTCGGTCGGATCGCAGGCGCACCAGCCTCCGTCACCGCCCTGGAACTCCCGCCACCCCTCCGTCCCGGTCGCGGGGTCGAAGACGAGCGTGCCGTTGTCCTGCGCACCTCCGATGATCTTTCCGCTGACGGTGTTGCCGGCGCCGCCGAAGAACTGCGTGACGCCGTAGTTGTTGTCCAGCTCGGTCCAGCCGTCGACGAACGGCGCCTTCGGCTCCGACCCCACCACCGCGAGGTCCGCCGCCTTGAACACCCCGCCGTCGTTGCCGAAGAACACGGTCCTGTTGTGCACCCCGTCGTACGAGGGGTGCGAGACGATCGCGTGGTGATCGGCGTGCACCGAGGCCGGGTCCCACCAGGTGCTGATCTCGGCCAGGTGGTCTCCGCCGTCCGTACTGCGCCACAGGTCGACCCCGCCGGTGACGATCAGGTCCGCGTCCGTCGGGTCCCCGGCCCAGATCGTGTTGCCGTACCAGCCCTGGTCGGCCAGGTAGTCGGCCACCTTGCCGCTCGGGGTCCTGATCTTCCTGCGCTGGTAGGTCCTGCCGCCGTCGGTGGACCGCCAGATCTGGCCGGTCTGCGCCTGCACCGAGGCGTACACGATCTTCGGGTCCTTCACCGCGTAGGCGAGTTCGACCCGGCCCGACCACGGGCCGTGCGTCGCGGGCTGCCAGCTGAGCCCGCCGTCGGCGCTGAACCAGGCCTCGCCCGCGTCGAGCGCGCCGGCGACCGCCTTCTCGTCGTCGCCCGGGTCGAACACGACCTGGCCGAGCGGGATGCCCAGGACCCGGGTCCACGTCGCCCGTGCCGGGTCCGAGCTGCGGAACAGTCCGGTGTCGGTGGCCGCGAGGACCACGGCACCCGTCGAGGAGACCGCGATCCGGGTGACGGCGCGGAAGTCCTGGGTCTGCGTCGCCGGCAGGGGCGCCCAGGTGGTGGCGTCGGTGGTGCGGAAGATGCCGTTGCCGCGGAGGGCGTCGAGGTTGGAGAAGCCCTCGCCGGTGCCCACGTAGATCGTCGACGGGTCCGAGGGGTCCATCGCCATGCACGCGCACGCGAGGTTGCCGAGGAAGTCGTCCACGGGCGCCCACTTCGCGCCGCCGTTGCGGGTGATCCACACGCCGCCGCCGGCGCTCGCGGCCCACATCTTGTTCGGGTGCCCGGGGTCGACCACGAGGGCGCGGGTACGGCCGCCGATGTTCCCGGGGCCGAGCCACTCCCACGCGGTGAGCGCCATCCCCGCGGTCGGCGCCGGCCGGTCGGCCCGCGCGCCGCGGTGACGACCGGTCGGCACGCCGGCCGTCTGCGGGGCCGGGGCCGTGCTCCGTACCAGCGAGCGCGTCCTGGCCCGTGCCGTGCCCTGGGCGTGCGGCGGCACCGTCCCGTCGTCGCCGCGCTCCTGCTCGTACCGGAACAGCAGCCGGGCGTTGGGCAGGTCGGGGTAGTCGAGGCGGCGCAGGGCCCGGCGCACCGCCGTGACGGGCAGGCCGTCCAGCGTCTCGTTCGTGGCGCCCCGGCTCCTGCGCAGCAGCCGCACCTGCTCGACGGTGATGTCCTTGGCCTGGGCGAGCTGTTCGTCCGAGATGGTCATGATGCACCTCTGGGTGCGAGCCGTTTCTGTTCGGCGTGGCTACGCGCGCGGGTACGGGTGGCGGCTGTCCGCCAGGGCTACGGGCGGAGTCTGCGGGGGCGGCGCTCCGCCGTCTCGTCGAGTACCACCTCCCAGACGGCCGCGGCGGTACGCGCGTCCACCGCCCGCAGGACGACGGCGTCCTCACCGCCGGAGCCGGGGCGCACGGTGAGCTCCATCCGGAGGCCACCGACCCGCCCGTGGTCCAGTACGTCGGCGGGGAGCGGCGGTTGCGGCGGCGCCGGGACCTCCGTGTCCGCCTCCGCGTCCGCCTCGTTCGCCTCGTTCGCCTTCCCGGGCAGCGGCTCCACCGACGGAGTCGCCACTCCGACGCGCAGGGCGCCGTGCGCCTCGCGCGGCTGACTTCCCGTCACCCCGGGACCGGGCGGCGCGCCGCCCCGGTACAGGGCCCGGGCGGTCCACCGGATCAGCAGCGGATCCCGGACCTCCGCCGTGCGCACGGTGAACTCGGGCGAGTCCTGCAGGGTCGGGTGGGCCCACGGTGGCAGCGCGAGGGCCGGCGACGTCCAGAGTTCCGTCCCCTCGCCCACGTCTAGGAGTTCGACCTCGAACTCGGGCGAGGCACCCACACGGAGCGCCACCACGTTCCCGCCGACGATCGCGCAGGGACGCAACGCGCGGCCATGACGCCACAACACCGCTCCGGTTTCCAGGTCCAGCGCGATGAGTGTGCCCTGGCGGTCGTGTACGACGGCCCGTCCGGCGGACGCGTCGGCCACGCCGCGTGGGATCCTGGGCATCCGGCCCCCGATCACCAACTCCTGGTGGGGCGGGACAGTTGCTGCGGACACGCCCCGGTCGCGAGGCGGTGCTCCTTCACCATTCTCACCGGCTGCCGGAGGGGCGGCAAGCGGGAGCCGCGCCGTCAGGCCGGGGTGTTTCTGCTGAACCAGCCGCTGAAGTTCTGACGCCCCGATTCGGCCGCGCCGCGCGGGCCGGGGGCGTGCCGGGCCGCCCTCTCCAGGGCTCGTTCGGCTTCGGCGCGCCAGGTCGCCGCGCTCGCGCGGGGTGGCGGCAGGAACGGGCCCCGGGCCGGTGCGTCGGCGGCCGCTCCGAAGAAGTCGCCGCCCTTGCGCTTCACGTCGTCCGTTCCCCAGGAGCGGCCGGCGCCGCGCGCGGGGACCCGCTGCAGGTGCGGGATGTGCTTGGCGCAGTGGATGTACGCCTCCTCGACCGTGATCACCACCCAGACCAGGGACCGCCGCCCGGGCACCGGGTCGGTCACGAGCGCGGTGTGGGCGCGGCGCATGTCCTCGTCGGCCACGATCCCGGCCCGGCCGTTGACGTGGAGTCCGATGCGGTCGCGCAGGAAGTCCACCATGAGGACGCCGACGTGCGGGTTCTCCTCGATGTTGCCGAGGCTGGCGTGGACGCCGTTGCCCCGGTACTCGGGGTAGGCGAGCGTCCGGTCGTCGAGGACGTGGAGGAAGCCGGGCGGGCCGGCGCGGAAGGTGTTGTCGCACTCGCCGTGCCGGTCGGCGGTGGCGAGGAAGAACATCTCCTGCCGGGCCACGAACTCCCCCATGCGCGGGTTGAGTCGGTCGAGGACCTGCTCGGCGTAGAAGCGGTCGGCGCGCTCCATGGTGCCCATGCGCTGCTGGACCAGGTGTTCGCCGTCGCTGCCCGGGCGGGTGGTGCGCAGGGGCGCCGTCTGTTCGAAAGTGCTCACGTCGTCGCCCCGACCAGTCCTTCGATGGAGTCGTGCCGTATGCGGCGGGAGGGGACGCCCATGCCGAGCAGGGTGTCGACGCCGCGTCGGATCATGCCGGGCGGGCCGGACAGGTACACGTCGTGGGTCTGCCACGAGCCGTACTCGCGTACCGCCTCGGGAAGTCCGCCGGACAGGCCGACGGGACCGTCGTCGACGACCGGCCGGACCGAGAGCCAGGGGTGCGACTGCTGCAGCCGGAGCATGGTGTCGAAGTCGTACAGGTCGTCATTGCGGCGGGCGCCGTAGAACACGTCGACGGAGCGGTGCCGGCCGTGCTGCACGACGTCCTCCACCAGGGCCTTGATGGGCGCGATCCCGGTGCCGCCGCCGAGGCAGAGCAGTCCGCTGTCGGTGGTGTGGTCGACCGTCATGGAGCCGGTGGGCGGACCGAGCCGGAGGACGTCGCCCCGACGGGCGCGGTGGACCAGGGCGTTGGAGACCCAGCCCGCCGGCACGGCCTTGACGTGGAAGGAGAGCAGGCCGTCGGAGCGGGGGGCCGAGGCGAAGGAGTAGTGCCTCCAGACCCGGGGCCACCAGGGGGTCTCCAGGGCGGTGTACTGCCCGGCGAGGAAGGGGTACGGCTGGTCGGGCCGGACCGTGACGACCGCGATGTCCTTCGTGCGCATCTCATGGGCGACCACCTCGGCCTGCCACCAGGCGGGCGCGCGCAGCTCGTCCTCGGTCGCCGCGTCGATCATGATCTGGGAGACGGCCGTGTAGGCCGCGATCCAGGCGGCTTCGGTCCTGGGCCCCCAGTTCGACGGCGCGTGACGGGCGAGGGCGCCGATCAGCGCCTCGCCGACGGCCGGATAGTGCTCGGGCCGGGTGCCGTACTTGCGGTGGCCGCGGCCGAGCTGGGTGAGGTACGCGGTGAGGGTGACGGGGTCGTCGGCGTGGGTGGCGGCGGTGAGCAGCGCCTTGAAGAGCCGGTCGCGCTGGGTGTCCATCGCCGCGGGGAAGAGCGCCCGCAGGTGGGGGTGGTGGAGGAAGAGCAGCGCGTAGAAGTACGAGGTGACCGTGTCGGCGATGGGCTCGATCTCGGCCATCGTCCGGCGCAGCAGCGCCGCGTCGGAGGTGTCCGTGTCCGCGGCGCGCGGCTCCGAACGGCCCCGCTGCGGCGGTACGGGGCGCGTCGCGGTCCCGTGGCCGTTCGGCGGTGCGGTACGGGGGCCGGGCAGGTGGCCGTTCGGCGGTGCGGTACGGGGGCCGGGCACGTGGCCGTTCGGCGACGGCGGTGTCGGCGTCGCCGTGTCCGGGCTCCGCGTGAACCAACCTCCGTCGCCCACGCCCCCGTCGGTGCGGGCCGGAACTTCCATCGGTCTGCCTCGCCTCGAACGTCCGCGGTCGGTCTTTCGTCCTCCTCATTCACCCGGTCAGGCGAACGCGGCCGACCATACCCCTGTCGTTCGAACACACCACGGGACCGACGCCACCTCGGGCAGATCCGTGTTTCCACTGGTCAGAGCGGGGTTACCGGCAAGTCGAGCCGGGTGTGGGGACCCTCAGGACCGACTCCCCGCGCGATTCGCCGACGGAAGACTCACGGACTTCCCCGACCTCCTCCACATTTACGGAGCGGTCTTCACGAGCCCGCCGCCCCGGAGGCGCGGGCGCCTTTCGCCAGTCCCCGGAAGCGCGTCGGAGGCCGTTTCCGAGCGCTACCGCACAGGTATCGCCGGCCCCGAGGGCGACATGTTCGCCTGGGGCACGCTCGCCGCCCACGCCGCCACGGGGCGCCTGCCCTTCGGGACCGGAGTTCCCGCGGCCTGATGGGCGTCCAGTTCGTCGTCCCCGACGCTCACGCCGGCCTCGTCGAAGCGATCGGTACCACCCCGACCGGCGCGTCCTGGCACGGTGGCGTCGTGCTTCACGCGATGCGCCACTACGTCGGCAACTGGGCCACCAGCGCCTGGGTGTTCACCGGCGACGCCTTCGACCGCCTGGCGGCCGGGCCTGTTTGGAGAGCCGGCCCATCCACCGGCAGACTCAGGCGTATGAGATCCACGACGCCGCCCTCGGACTGCTGGAAAGCGGCCACGTCACGGTGCGGGACATGCTGAGTCGGCAGCCCCGGCCCACCGACGGCCCGGACTGTCCCGTCCACGGCGTCCGCTCCCTCCACCCGCTGCGCCCGCTCCCCGGCGTCCCGCCCGTGGAGACGGCGTCGTGACCACCGCGGTCGTCGTCGGCGGCGGCCCCAACGGGCTCGCCGCCGCGGCCCTCCTCGCGAAGTCGGGGCTGCGGGTCACGCTCCTGGAGGCCGCCGACGAGGTCGGCGGCGGCACCCGCAGCGACGAGGCGATCCTGCCCGGACTGCTGCACGACCACTGCTCGGCCATCCACCCGATGGCCGTGGCCTCGCCGGCGCTCCGCTCCCTGGGCCTCGGGGCTCACGGGCTGCGCTGGCGGCTCCCGGAGATCGACTGCGTCCATCCCCTGGACGACGGGACCGCCGGCGTCCTACTGCGCTCCGTCGACGAGACCGCCGCCGGGCTCGGTCCGGACGGCCCCCGCTACCGGGCGTTGATGGGGTCCCCCGTACGGCACTGGGACACGCTCGCCGAGGACGTGATGGGCCCGCTGCTACGGATCCCCGCGCACCCGCTGCTGCTCGCGCGCTTCGGCCTGCCGACCGTGCTGCCCGCCGTGGCCCTCGCCCGGATCTTCCGTACGCCGCAGGCCCGGGCGCTGTGGGCCGGGGTGGCGGCGCACGCCTACCGCCCGCTGTCCGACCCGCTCAGCTCGGCGATCGGGCTCGGCATCCTGACGGCCGGCCACGCCTCCGGCTGGGCCGTCGCCGAAGGCGGCTCGCAGTCGATCGCCCGGAGCATGGCCGCGGTGCTGCGCGCACACGGCGGCAGCATCGAGACCTGCGTACGGGTCACCGACCGTCGGCAGATCCCACCGGCCGACGTCACCCTCCTCGACCTCGACCCCGGCCAGGTCGCCGCCCTCTACGGCGACCGGCTGCCGTCCCGCGTGACCGCCGCGTACCGGCGCTTCCGGCGCGGCCCGGGCGCGTTCAAGGTCGACCTGGCGGTGGAGGGCGGCGTGCCCTGGCGGGACGAGCGCGCCAGGAGCGCCGGGACCGTGCACCTCGGCGGCACGCTCGCGGAAGTGGCCGGCACGGAGCGGGAGGTGACGGAGGGCCGGATGCCCGAGCGGCCGTTCGTGCTCGTCGGCCAGCAGTACCTGGCCGATCCGTCGCGATCGGCGGGCGACGTCCACCCCGTGTGGACGTACGCCCACGTCCCGCACGGATACGACGGTGACGCCACCGAGGCGATCCTGCGGCAGCTCGAACGCTTCGCGCCCGGCGTACGCGAACGGATCGTGGGCCGTCGGGTCACCCGCCCGGCCGACTTCGCCGCCGCCAACCCCAACTTCGCGGGCGGCGACATCCTCACCGGAGCGAAGACGATCCCCCAGCTCGTCCTGGGCGCACGCCCCGCGCTCGACCCCTACGCCACCGGCCTGCCGGGGGTGTTCCTGTGCTCCGCCGCCACCCCGCCCGGCCCCGGTGCGCACGGCATGTGCGGCGCGGGGGCGGCGGCGTCCGCCCTGCGCCACCTGGGAGTCCACCCGCCATGGGAAAGGAGTGCCCTCGGTCGCCGCCGGCACGGGCTCCCGGATGTGTAGGGGTCGCCGGGCGACCGGGGTCCCGGTGACACGACACGGCACCACCGGCTCCGCTCCGGGTCCGGCGGAACGACGTCGCCGGCTGTGCGGCCGGACTTCGCCGTCCGCAGCGCCGGGCATGGCTCCCTGACCACTACTCAGCGGTACCCGCACCCCGGCGTGCACAGGATCACCGCCGCCGACGCGGCTCCCTCGGCACACCTCACCGCACTCGGCGCGCCCCGGTCCCTGCCGAGCCCCATCGTGGTCGTCCGCTGACGCGGTCAAGACGGCTTGGTCCCCGACCGGTCCCCAAGAACGATCAAGGGGCCGTTTCAGATTGCTCTGAAACGGCCCCTGATCTGCGACTCTTTCGAGTCGGGACGACAGGATTTGAACCTGCGACCCCTTGACCCCCAGTCAAGTGCGCTACCAAGCTGCGCCACGTCCCGATGCGCGTCTCCGCGGGGTTTCTCCCGCGTCGCCGTGCAGGGAAAACATTACCTCACTCCGGAGGGTGGGATGACGCACGGGCTGTCACGGCGTCCGGGGTGAGGAGGTCTGCGCCGCAGGTGGCGGCCAGGGCGGTGGCTTCGGCGAGGGTCGTGGCCGAGCCGGTGGCGTGGGCGAGGTCGAGGCGGGCGCGGGCTTCCTCGTAGCGGGACGGCGACGCCGCGAGGTGTTCGACGGCCCGTTCGAGCAGGCGCCGGGCCTCCGGCGGGTCGGCGAAGAGGGACAGGCAGCGGTGGGCCTCGCCGAGGGCGGTGTGCGTGCCGAGGCGTTCCGCGTGGGTGAGGGCATCGCGGGCGATCCCGGCCGCTCGGTCCGGGTCGGTGGGCGCGAGGGCCCGGGCGAGGTCGAGCGGCCAGGGTGCCCAGACGATGTGGTGGCGGCCCCGGACGGTCAGGGCCTCGGCCGCGCCCTCCAGGGTGGAGACGGCTTCCTCGGTACGGCCTTCGGCGAGCAGCAGCCGGCCGAGGACGCTGGGGCCGTCGGGGAGCACGATCGCGCCCGGCCAGGGCGGGCCGAAGGAGTACCGGTCGGCGACGAGGCGGGCCTCGGCGGTACGGCCCCGGGCGACGAGGGTGTCGACGAGGAGGCAGGCGGTGTCCCAGTGGACGGGGAGGCCGTCGCCGACGCGGTCGGCGAGCCGGAGGCCCTCCTCCAGGTGGTGCTGGGCGCGGGGCAGGTTGCCGCGGCGCCGGTGGACCAGGCCCAGGAGGGTGTGGGCGAAGGCGAGGTGGGCGCCGCTCCAGCCGGAGATCTCGAAGGCCCGGACCGCCTCGCTGAAGAGGGCCTCGGCCCGGTCGGGGCGGTCGGCGAAGGCGTACGCGATGCCGGTGAGGGCCGGGATCTCGAAGCCCCATTCGGGGTCGGTCCAGCCGAGGCCCCGGGCGGGCGCCCCGTCGACGAGGGCGAGGTCGCAGAGCCGTACGACCTCGGCGGCGGGTTCTCCGCGCATCATCGCGTCGAAGGCGCGGACGGTGATGAGGGCCCGTTCGGAGTTGTCGGCCCCGGTGAAGCCGGCGGTGAGTTCGGCGAGGCGGCGGGAGCGGTCGTGGCCGTCCACCTCGGCCGCCTGGAACCCCTCGTACATGAAGTGCGCGGCCTGGAGCCGTCGTCGGCCGGTGCCCGGCGGCGTCCGGCCGTATTCGACGGCGGCGGCCCGAGCGGCCTCGTGGAGTTCGTTGTTGTGGGCGAGGGCCTGGGTGAGCCGGAAGGTCGCGTCGATGCGCAGGTCGTCGTCGAGGCCGGGCAGGTCGAGCGCGGAGCGCAGGTGCCGGACGGTGGCGGCGGGCGCGGTGAGCAGGGAGGCGCAGCCGAGTTCGTAGAGCACCCTGGCGTACGTGTCGGGGCCGGGCGGTTCGTTGAGGGCCCGCTCCAGGCAGCGGCGGGCCGCGTCGGGGGCTCCGACGGCGAGGTGTTCGACGGCGGCGGCCCGCAGGCGGCTCACGACCTCCTCGTCGTCGTCCGGGTGCACTTCGAGGAGGTGGCGGGAGACGGCGGCCGGTCCGTGGCCGGCCTGGGTGAGCGCCCAGGCGGCGCGTCCGTGCAGGGCGGTCCGTACGCCCGGGGGCACCGAGCCGTACACGGCGGTGGCGATGAGCGGGTGCGCGAACTCCAGGGGCGGGACGGGCACGAGGGCGAGTCCGTTCCGACCCTTCGTCGGCGCCGTCACGATGCGTGCGGCCCGGAGGAGTTCGGTGTCCTCGGCGACCTGCTTCGCGCTCAGGCCGGTGAGGGCTTCGAGGAAGTCGGGCGTGCTGTCCGTGCCGAGGACCGCCGTCGCCCAGGCGAGGCGGGTCGGGCCGGAGCCGAGCTCCTCCAGGCGGGCGACGAGTCCGCCGCCGCGGGCGCCGGCGCCGAGGTCGCGGAGGAGGGCAGCGGAGCCGGCGACGGGTTCGAGCATCCGGTCGCGGGCGTTGGCGAGCAGCTCGACCGTCTCGTACGGGTTGCCGGAGGTGACCGACCACAGCTCGCGGCAGAACGGCTCGTCGGCGTGCCCGCCGAGGGCGTCCCGGGCGAGCTCGGCGGTGGCCCCCGAGGTGAGAGCGTGCAGGCCCAGGGTGAGGACGGCGCGGTCCGCGAGCGCGGCGAGCGTCGCGTGTCCGCCGGGGCCCTGCGGCTCCCGCACGAACGGGCGGTGGGCGAGGACGACGAGGACGGGCAGCCGGCGGTCGCGGCGGGTGCGGGTGAACGCGTCGAGCCAGGCCAGGGATTCGGCGTCGGCCCAGTGGACGTCGTCCACGAGCAGCACCGGGGGCCGGTCCCGCAGCCGCTCGGCGAGACGGTCCAGGAGCCGGGCGAGGCCGATCAGCACGCCCTGCGGGTCGGCCGGCGCGTCAAGGGTGGGCGCGGCGAGCCCGAGCGCCGGGGCGAGCAGGTCGAAGTGGTCGCCGAAGAGCTGCCGCACCTCGTCGGCGGCGAAGCCGTCCAGGGCGGGCTGGAGCAGTTGTCGGGTGAGGTGGAAGGGGACGGAGGTGAGGGTCTCGCCGCCCCGGGCGGTCAGGACGGTGCAGCGGTCCCGGGCGGTGCGGTGTATCTCGGCGAGGAGCGCGGTCTTGCCTATGCCCGGCTCGCCCCGGTAGCCGAGTATCCCGCCGCGTCCCGGGCCGCCCGTGGCGGCTCCGGCGACGAGTTCGTCGACGGCGTGGGCGGCCGCGGCGAGCTCCGGGCCGCGCTCGAGCAGCCCGCCGCGCTCCGCGTCGGAGACGCGCGCGGCGAACGGCGTTGCGGGCGGCGACTGTTCGGGATCCGTCGGCACCGGTGACTCACTCCCCACACACGAACTGTTGGTCATGACGCTACCGGCACCACCACCCGCGCGGACCGGAACAGCGCCGGACAGACGAGCCTAGCGCTCGTGATCGTCCGAGGGGCGACAATGGACGGGTGAACCGGACAACGGGTGACGACGGCGGCGCGCGGGCCGGGGCGGAGGAGGGCGCGCGGGAGGGTGCGCGGGGCGCTTCGCGGAAAGGTGCGCGCGGCAGGGACCGCGACCCGGAGGGGCGTGCGCGCAGCTCCCGGCCGCGCGACGGGCTCGGGCGTCCGCTGCCGTACGGGGCGGAGGGCGTGCCCCGGCAGCCCGAGGGGGTCGTCCGCGCGCCCGAGGAGACCGTGCGCGAGGCGCAGCGGCTGCTCGACGCCGGGATGCCCTTCCACGCGCACGAGGTCTTCGAGGACGCCTGGAAGTCCGGCCCGGCGGCGGAGCGGGACCTGTGGCAGGGGCTCGCGCAACTGGCCGTCGGCCTGACGCACGCGGCCCGCGGCAACACGGCGGGCGGGGCACGGCTGTTGCGCCGCGGCGCCGACCGGCTGGCCGGCGGGAGCCCGATTCCCGGTGCGTACGGGATCGACGTCGGCGGACTGGTGGTGTGGGCGCGGGAGTTGGCGGACCGTACGGAGGGCGGGAGCGCGCTCGACGCCGCCGCGGAGGCGCCCCGGCTACGCCGACTCTAGTGCGCGCCGCAGTACGGACGTGTGGCTCGTGGACGGGTCCTTCGCGGCGGTCAGGAGGGTGACGGTCTCCCGGGCGGCGAGCTCCCGGAGCCGGTCGAGGGCGGCGGCGGCCTCGGGGGCGTCGAGCTCGGCCTCGTAACGGCGGCAGAACTCCTCGTACGCGCCGTCGGGGCCGTGGTACCAGTGGCGGAGTTCGGTGGAGGGCGTGAGCGCCTTGGGCCACTCGTCGATGTGGGCGTCCGTCTTCTTGAGACCGCGCGGCCAGAGCCGGTCGACGAGGACGCGCACCCCGTCGTCGGGTGAGGGGTCCTCGTAGACGCGGCGGACACGGACGGCGGGGGTGGTGCTTGCGGCCATGCCTCCAGGGTGCGGGACGGAGCCGGGTCTCACCGCGCCCGACGCGCGGGGCGGACCCGGCCACGCGGGCGCAAGCTCAGCCGCCGGGGCTCAGCCCTCGACGCCCAGGGCCGGGAGCAGGACCGCGTCGACGAAGGTCCGCATCGTCGAGGCGTCCGCGAAGCGCTCCTCGAAGAGCCGCTCGATGCGGAGCATGCCCATGAAGCAGGGCGCGACGAATCCGATCGCCGGGTTGCCGGCCTCGACCTCGCCGCGCTCGACCGCCCGCGCCACGACCGCGTCGATGGCCGCGACCTCGGGGGCGATCACGGTCTCGCGGAGCGCGGCCCGCAGGTCGGGGTGCTGGATGTAGGCCTGCGCGACGGCCTCCATGAGCTCGGCGTCCCGCTCGCGGCGGGAGGCGGCGACCCGGGCGGCCTCGCGCAGATCTCCGGCCAGGGTGCCGGTGTCGATGCCGGCGAAGACGGTGCAGCGGCGCTGGGCGAGCGCGGCGGTCACGAGCTGGGGCTTGGTGCCCCACTGCCGGTAGAGGGTGGCCTTGCCGCACTTGGTGCGGGCGGCGACGCCCTCCATGGTCACCGAGTCGTAGCCGCCCTCGCGGAGGAGGCAGAGCACGGCGTCGTAGAGCTCCGTCTCGCGCTCCGGCGTGATCTTGCTGCGACGGGCGGCGGCGGTCGCGGCCTGTGTGGACATCGATCCCTCCCGGACACCTCTGTCTCTGCACATACGAGAGTAGGGGGTGCACAATCGAGACGCAAACGTATCGAGACGCTTGCGTCTCGATGAAATCGGATCTAGGCTCACTCCGTTTGTTGGCGATTTGACGGATTAGAGGGCCGCACGATGGCTGTCGGGATGAGCGGGATACGAGGACCACGTCCTGCAGGACCGGGGTCGCCGCCTACCCCCGCACCCGCCGCCCAGGGCGGGACCGACGCCCCGGAAGCCGCCTCCGAACCGGAACAGGAACCGGAGCAAGGGCCCGGGTCGGGATCCGGGTCCGGGTCCGGCTCCGCCAGACCTCCGCTCCTCCGCGAGCTGCTGCTCGTCACCGCGCTGTTCCTCGTCTACAAGTTCGGCCGGCTCTTCGCCAACGGCCACGAGACCCGCGCCTTCCGGAACGCCGACCGCGTCTGGGACGCCGAGCGCGCGATCCACCTGCCGGGCGAAGGAACGATCCAGCAGTTGCTCCTGCACGGCGAACCGCTGACCCGGGCGGCCAACACGTACTACGCGGCCGTGCACTTCCCGGCCACCATCGCCTTCCTCGTCTGGCTCTACTGGCGCCGCCCCGCGCACTACCTCTGGTCGCGCCGGGTGCTGGCCCTCACCACCGGCGCCGCGCTCGCGCTGCACCTCCTGATGCCCCTCGCCCCGCCCCGGATGCTCGCCGCGTCCGGACTCGTCGACACGGCCCGCGTCTACGGCCCCTCCGTCTACGGGGCGACACCGGAGACGGACTCCATGGCGAACCAGTTCGCCGCCATGCCGTCGCTCCACTTCGGCTGGGCCCTGATGGTCGCGATCGGCCTGATCGCCGCCACCCGGTCCCGCCGGCGGGTGCTCTGGCTGCTGCACCCGGCACTCACCCTGCTCGTCATCGTCGGCACCGCCAACCACTACTGGTTCGACGCGCTCGCCGCCGCCGTCCTCCTCGGCCTCGCGCTGCTCGCCGTCCGCGCCCCCGGACGGCGGACGGCACCCCCATCCGTGTCCCGCCCGCTCGGCGCGGCGCCCCTCCCGGTCGGAGCCCTGCGATGAACCCCGCCGCCGGCACCGCGCTCGCGGTGCTCCTCTCCCTCGTCTCCGCCGCCGGGTACGCGCTCGCCGCCGTCGCCCAGTCCCGGCTCGCCGCCGCCTCCCCCGCCGCCCCCGACGGGCGCGGCGCGCTGCGCGCCCTCCTCGCCCGCGGGCAGTGGTGGTGGGCGGTCGGCCTCAACGCGGCCGGAGCCCTCGCCCACGTGGCCGCCCTGCACTACGGGCCGCTGACGCTCGTCCAGCCGCTGGGCGCGCTGACGCTGGTGGCGGCGCTGCCGCTGGGTGCGTACTGCGCGCGCCGCCGGGTGACCCGTACCGAATGGCGCGGAGCCCTGTGGACCCTGGGCGGGCTCGTCGGGCTCGTGGCCGTGACCGGGCCCACCGCCCCGGGCGAGGCGCTCAGCCTGCGCGAGTCCCTGATCGTGGCCGCGGCGACGGCGCTCCTGATCGCCGTCCTGGCCTCCGGGCGGCTGCACGGGCGCGAACAGCGCGGGACCGGCGGCCCGGCCGCGCGTCGCGGACTCGGACACGCGACGGCCTCCGGGATCGCCTCGGGCGTCGCCTCGGCGCTCACCCAGACGCTCACGGCCGCGCTCGCGCTCGACCTGCCCGGCGGCGAGCCGACCTGGTGGCAGACCGCGCTCCTCGCCGTCCTGATATCCGGCTTCGCCAGCGGCGGCCTGCTGCTGTCCCAGGCCGCCTACCGGGGCGGGCTCGCGGCCCCGCTGGCCGTCGTCAACCTCTCGAACCCGGCGGCGGCCGCGGTGATCGGCGTGGCCCTGCTCGGCGAGACCTTCCGGGCGGGCGCCTGGGGCTGGCTGGTCGCGGCGGGCGCGTCGCTGGTGGCGGCGCGGGGGGTGGTCCTGCTGACGAAGGGCGGCGGGCAGGAGCCGGCGGCGGTTCCTGCTCCCGTGACGGTCCCCGCTCCCGCGTCCGCGCCGGAGCCGACGGCGGTCCCGGCCTTCCCCGGCCTCAGCGCACCGGGAGCCGAACCGGCACCGGCACCGTCTCCGGCGCCCGCGCCCGCGCCCGCGCCCGTCGCGGGCTGAGGCGGACAGGACACCCCCTATTCGTCACCTTGACGACAACCATGGAATCCCCCTATCGTCCACATGACGACAAGGGGGTTTTCCATGGCCGACATCACCCGGCGGGCCGGCTGGCGCCATCTGCGCTCCGCGCCCACCGCCCACATCCGCCACCAGCGCCGCGGCCGGCTCGTCCACGACGGCGAAGGGCTGAGCTTCTGGTTCCGGCCGCTCACCGCCGCGCTCTCCGAAGTGCCGGTGAACGACCGCGAGCTCGCGATGGCCTTCCACGCCCGCACCGCCGACTTCCAGGACGTGAGCGTGCAGTCCACCGTCACGTACCGGATCGGCGACCCCGGCGCGGCGGCCACCCGGCTCGACTTCTCCATCGACCCCGACACGGGCGCGTGGCGCGGCACCCCGCTGGAACAGCTCGCCACCCTCCTCACCGAGACCGCCCAGCAGCACGCCCTCGACGTCCTCGCCCGCACCACGCTCGCCGCCGCGCTCGTCGACGGCGTGGCGGCGGTACGGGACCGCATCGCGGCCGGGCTCGCCGCCGAGCCGCGCCTGCCCGACACCGGCATCGAGGTCGTCGCGGTCCGGGTGGTGGCGATCCGCCCCGAGCCGGAGGTCGAGCGCGCCCTGCGCACCCCCGCCCGCGAGCAGATCCAGCAGGAGGCCGACCGGGCCACGTACGAGCGCCGGGCGGTCGCCGTCGAGCGGGAACGCGCCATCGCCGAGAACGAGCTCGCCAGCAAGATCGAGCTCGCCCGGCAGGAGGAGCGGCTCGTCGAGCAGCGCGGTACGAACGCGCGCCGCGAGGCCGAGGAGAACGCGGCCGCCGACGCGGTACGGGCCGAGGCCGAGGCCGTACGCAAGGTCAGGCTGGCCCGGGCCGAGGCGGAGGCGGCGCGCGAGGTCGGC
Source organism: Streptomyces sp. NPDC055815 (assembly GCF_053616475.1). Classification (NCBI taxonomy): domain Bacteria; kingdom Bacillati; phylum Actinomycetota; class Actinomycetes; order Kitasatosporales; family Streptomycetaceae; genus Streptomyces; species Streptomyces sp. NPDC055815. Next base: position 154,646 of record NZ_JBSHDU010000009.1, read on the forward strand.
GAGGCGCGCGCCGGAGCGCAGGCCGCGTGGCTGCGGGCGCACGCGGAGGCAGACCCGGCGGTCCTGCAGGCCGTGGCCGTGACCCGGGCCGCGGAGAACCTGCCGCGCATCGAGCACCTCACGCTCTCCCCTGACGTGCTGACCGGGCTGCTCGCCAAGCTGGGCGGCGGCGAGGGCGGGGCGCGGCCGTGAGTCTCGCGCCGCGCGCGGTGCTCGTGCACCGGACCACGGAGTACGAGGAGCTGCTCGCCCGGCACGGCACGCACGGGCAGGCCGCGTTCTTCCTCTCCGCGCGCGGCCGCTCGGTCGACGCCGTGCGCGAGCGACACGAGCGGACGCGGCGGGCGCTCGCCGAGGTGGCGGGCGCGGTTCCGCTGACGTGGCGCCAGACGCGGGTCGAGCGCGCCGACCTGGACCGGTTCCTGTTCGGGCCCGAGGACGTCGTGGTCGTGGTCGGACAGGACGGTCTCGTCGCCAACGCGGCGAAGTACCTGACGGGGCAGCCCGTCATCGGCATCGACGCCGACCCCGGGCGCAACCCGGGCGTCCTGGTCCGGCACCGGCCGGAGCGGGCGCGGCGGCTGCTGCCGTACGCGGCGGGGGCCGGGGCGGCGGTCGACGAGCTGACGATGGTCGAGGCGGTCACCGACGACGCGCAGCGGCTCCTCGCCCTGAACGAGATCTACGTCGGCCCGCCGGGGCACCAGACCGCCCGCTACACCCTCGCGCTCGACGGCACGGACGTGCCGCCCGAGCCGCAGGCGTCCTCGGGTGTCCTGGTCGGCACCGGGACGGGCGCGACGGGCTGGCTCCGCTCCCTGTGGGAGCAGCGCTCCAGCGCGCTCGCCCTGCCCGCGCCCTCGGACGCGCGGCTCGCCTGGTTCGTCCGCGAGGCCTGGCCGTCCCCGACGACGGGCACGAGCCGGGTGGAGGGAGTGCTGGACGCGGGCCGGGGACTGCGGCTCACGGTCGAGTCGGACCGTCTGGTCGCCTTCGGGGACGGCGTCGAATCGGACGCGCTGGAACTGACGTGGGGCCAAACGATCCACCTCACGGTCTCCCCCTCCCGCCTCCACCTGATCCACTGACGGGCCCCGCCCCGGCAATCGTTCCGCCGTTGTGGGCAATCGTTCCGCTGGGGCGGAACGGGTGGGCACAACGGAACGGCGCCCCTGCCGGCGCCT
>NZ_JBSHDU010000010.1:0-56146 GCF_053616475.1 Streptomyces sp. NPDC055815
TTGTGCCCTTTATGGGGCGGGGGGGTTCAAGCCCCCCCTCGGACACCACACGAAAGTGCCGGTCGATCTCGAATCGACCGGCACTTTCGCGTTATCCACAGATAGGGATTCGTCCGAGATCAGAGGGGCGGACGGCACCTATCCTGGGGGAGTGAACGAGAACATTCCCCCTTGCCCCCAGTGCTCCAGCGAGTACACGTACGAGATGAACAATCTGGTGGTGTGCCCGGAGTGCGGCCACGAGTGGGTCCCCGCCGCCGAGGACACCACCGGCTCCGCCGACGCCCCCGGTGAGCGCGTGATCAAGGACGCCGTCGGCAACGTGCTCAGCGACGGCGACACCGTGACCGTCGTCAAGGCACTCAAGGTCAAGGGCAACCCGTCCGGCATCAAGGCCGGCACCAAGGTCCGCAACATCCGCCTGGTCGACGGCGTCGACGGCCACGACATCGACTGCCGCATCGACGGCTTCGGTGCGATGCAGCTCAAGTCGAGTGTGGTCAAGAAGGCCTGACGCGCCCCCGCCGTCCTCGGTCGCACTCACCGCGCGGGGGGCCCGCCGCCGTCCTACGCTGAGGTGATCGTGCGTCGCCCACCGAGCGGCGGAGGCATCCCATGGCCGACGGCACCGACGGCAGCACCCCCTCAGGACCTCCCCCTTCCGGTCCACCCTCCGGGCCCCTGAGCGGCCCGCCCCCGCGGAGGTCCTCGGGGAGGTGGCCCCTCCTTGCCGTACTGATCGGCGGGATCGGCTTCATCGTGGGCCTGGTCGGCATCCTCATGGGTGCGGGGGTCTTCGACGGCGGTGGGCGGGCCGCGGGGGAGACCCCGGGACCGGCGTCACCCTCGACGCCCGCATCGCGGAGTACCGGGACCACTCCACCTCCCGCACCGACAGCTCCGACAGCTCTGACCTCCGTCGACCGTGCGCACGCCTTCGGCGAGACGCAGAAGTACGCGGACGGGGTCGAGGTGACGGTGTCCGCGCCGAGGACCTTCTCGCCTTCGCAGGGTGCATCGGGGCACAAGGCGGGGTACACGGCCGTGGTGGTGGACGTGGCCGTACGGAACGGCACCGGCGAGCGGATCGACCTCGGGAACCTCGTGGTGACAGGGCGGGACGCGGAGGGCCGGGAGCTCGCGCGCGTCTTCGACGCCGAGCCGCCGCCCGTGCTCGGGCTGCACGGCACCCTGCTTGCCGGGCGCAAGGCTGTCGGCGGGTACGGCTTCGACCTGCCGCCCGGTGCGGCGATGGAGGTCGACATGGAGGTCGGCATCGGTTCCGACGGCAGACCCTCCGCCTTCTGGAGCGGTCGGATCCCCTGACGTGACGCGATTCCGCCTCGTGGAGCGGTCCGATTCCCCGACGTGCCGCCTTTCCGCCTCGTGGAGTGGTCGGATTCCCCGACGTGACGCCCCTACGCCTTCCGCGCCACCACCAGCCTGCAGTGTGGGCTGCCGTCCTCCCGGCGGCCCAGGGGTTCCAGGGGGGTGTGGGTGACCTCGAAGCCCGAGGCTTCCAGGCGGGTGCGGACGTCCGGGAGGCGGAAGGTGCGGTAGTACATGACGAACGGGGGGCGCCAGACGGCGTTTCTCAGGCGCATCGCCGTGTCGAAGCCCCACAGGGTCCAGTAGAGGCGGGAGCCCACCGGGGGTGGGGCGGGGAGGGGGAAGGCGAAGGTGCCGCCGGGGCGGAGGGCGGCGTGGACCTGGGTGAAGAGGGTGCGCTGGGCGGTCGGGAGGAAGTGGCCGAAGGCGCCGAAGCTGACCGCCAGGTCGAAGACCGGGGCGAAGGGGAGCGCCAGGGCGTCGGCGCGGATCAGGTCGGCGGTCGGGTGGGTGTTCCGGGCCCGGGTGAGCATGCCCGTACTGAAGTCGACGCCCGTGACGCGGCCCGCGCAGACGGAGCGGAGGACGTCGAGGCCGGCGCCGGTTCCGCAGCAGACGTCGAGGCCGGAGTCGAAGGGACCGAGGGTTTCCAGGGTGTCGGCGACGGCGGTGAGGAGCCGGTCGGAGGTGCGGAACGGGGTCGCGTCGAACTTGCTCGCGAGCAGGTCGTAGCCGTGCTCGACCGAGGAGAGGGCCTGGACGGTCAGCTCGCGGAGGCTGGGACCCTGCGGGGTGAACATGGCATCGAGCCTAGGGGTTTCCCGCCGGTCACGCGGGGGCTCGGGGCGAAGACGCCTCTGTCGGGTGATGCCTGGTGCGGCCACGCACCGTAGGGGTCAGAGTGCGCTGCGTACCGGTGGGGCCGGCCACGAGGGGGCGGTGCCCGTCAGCTGGCAGACGAGGAGGTAGAGGGGGATCGGCGGGGTGTAGGGGGAGGTGCCGTCGGGGTGGTGGATGAGGCGGGGGCCGCGGTCCGGGATCTCGGCGCCGGGGGCGTAGCAGGCGGGCAGGGGCCAGGTGAGGTCGTGGTCGGAGCCGGCGGGGACGAGCCACCACCACCAGTCGGAGTCGGCGTAGATGCAGCCCTTGGCGGGGAGCCGGGAGAGGATCTTGAAGCCGAAGCGGGCGGGGACGCCGACGGCGTCGCAGCCGAGGCCGGTGTGGAGTCCGGCGGGGACGGTGAGGCGGGTGGCGCCGAGTTCTCCTGCCCGGGTGCGGGTGCGGAGGGATTCCGGTGAGCGGCGTTGGGCCGGGACGGCGGTGTCGCCGGAGCGGAGGGCCGGGCGGCCGGTGGGGTCGGGGGACCTGAGGCTGCGCGGGATGATGCGGAGGGACCTCAGCACGGTTCCCCCATGCCGTGGGCGAGTTCCGCCCAGACGATCTGTGCGGTGCCGTGGCCGGTGCGGTCGGCGCCCCAGGCGCTGCAGAGCGCGTCGACGATGAGGAGTCCGCGGCCGCGTTCCTCCTCGCCGCAGTCGCGTATGCGGGGGTCGGCGGGGCCGCCCTCGTCCCGTACGGCTATGCGCAGGGTCTCCTCGCCTTCGCGGAGTTCGCAGACGATGCGGTCGCTCGCGGTGTGCACGACGGCGTTGGTGACGAGTTCGGAGACGACGAGGGCGACGGTGTCGCGTATGTCGGGGCCGCAGCCCCAGAGGATGAGTCGTTCCTCGGCGAGTCTGCGGGCGCGGGCGACGGAGGAGGTGAGGGCCGGGAGCTCGAAGGCGAAGCGGCGGACGGGATCGGTGTGCTGCTGTGGGCGCTGGGCCATGACCCGAGGGGCTCGAGGGCTCATGAGACCTGAGGGCTGCGCGTTACCAGAAGCCACGACCGGTTCCTCACAACAGTGGGCAGGGCTGCCGTACGGCGCTGTCGCCGTGGCGCGGTGGCGCACGGCGGCAGCGTGTACTGGTTCACCGGAACACTGTCCTCCTGAGTCGGACACTTGGCAAGTGGCACTCTGGAAATTGCAGAGTGCTGTGTTCTCTCTGGCCCGGTCTCGTGGCACACTCGTCGAAACAGTGCGTCGGGGAGGTCTGAGAGTGAGCGAGCCGCGGTCCGCCCCGACGGTGGGACAGGTCGTTCTCGGAAGGCGTCTGCAGGACCTGCGCGAGCGGGCCGGCATGAAGCGGGAAGAGGCGGCGAAGATCCTGCGGGTGGCCCCGGCCACCGTCCGGCGGATGGAGACCGCCGAGGTCGCGCTGAAGATTCCGTACGTGCAGCTCCTGTTGAAGGAGTACGGGATCACGGACTCCGAGGCCGAGGGCTTCGTCGCCCTCGCGGAGGAGGCCAACCTCCCCGGCTGGTGGCAGCGGTTCCACGACGTGCTGCCCGGCTGGTTCTCCATGTACGTCAGCCTGGAGGGGGCCGCGAGCCTCATCCGGGCCTATGAACCCCAGTTCGTCCCCGGTCTGCTCCAGACCGAGGAGTACGCCCGCGCCATTCTGCGCAGCGGGGCGGTCGGTGCCGGCAGCGATGCCGGCAAGGACGAGGACGCCGAGCGCCATGTAGCCCTGCGGATGGAGCGCCAGTCCCTGCTGACCAGGGACGACGCCCCGAAGTTCTGGGTGATCATGGACGAGACGGTGTTCCGCCGGCCGGTCGGCGACGGGCCCGAGGTGATGCGCGACCAGCTCGACCGGCTGCTCGAAGCGTCAGAGCTGCCGAACGTCACCCTGCAGATCGCGGAGTTCGCGTCCGGCCACCATCCCGGCACCTACGGGCCGTTCGTCCTCTTCCGCTTCGCCATGCCCGAACTCCCGGACATGGTCTACAGCGAGTACCTGACCGGCGCCGTCTACCTCGACGCGCGTCCCGAGGTGGCATCCCACCTGGAGGTCATGGACCGCATGGCGGCGCAGGCCGCGACTGCACAACGCACGAAGGAGATTCTCCGGAATCTCCGCAAGGAGCTGTGAATGGATCGCATATACAACGGCATGCCCGCCGCTGAGCTCGGTGCCGAGGGTTGGCACAAGCCCTGGAGCGGCGGGAACGGGGGCAACTGCGTGGAGGCCATGAAGCTGGCCGACGGCAGAGTCGCCGTGCGACAGTCCGCAGACCCTGAAGGACCAGCGCTCATCTACACCCACGGGGAGATCGCCGCTTTCATCCAGGGCGCCAAATCCGGCCAGGCTGACTTTCTGCTCACCTGACCTCTTCCGTCCCACCCCTACCATCGCGTAACTCTTGTTGTAGTGCCACCCGTTCGACCCGACCAGGAGAGCCGATGACCCAGGACCCCGCATCCGTGAGGATCGACACCAGCAAGCCGCATCCCGCGCGGATGTACGACTGGTTCCTGGGCGGCAAGGACAACTACCCGGTCGACGAGGCGATGGCACGCCAGCTGCTCACCGTCGACGCCCGGGGCCGGGACATGGCCCGGGTCAACCGGGCCTTCATGCACCGGGCCATCCGCTGGCTCAGCGCCCACGGCGTCCGCCAGTACCTGGACGTCGGCACGGGCATCCCGACCGAGCCCAACCTGCACCAGATCGCGCAGGAGGCCGCGCCGGAGTCCCGCATCGTCTACTGCGACAACGACCCGATCGTGCTCGCGCACGCGGCCGCCCTGCTGCGCTCGACCCCGGAGGGGGCCACCGAGTACATCCAGGCGGACGCCCGCGAGCCCGAGATCATCCTCGAAAGGGCCGGAAAGGTCCTTGATTTCGACCAGCCCATCGCGCTGTCGATGCTCGCCCTGCTGCACTTCGTGGGGGACGAGGACGGCGCGTACGAACTGGTCTCCAAGATCGTCGACAAGCTCGCGCCGGGCAGCTACCTCGTCCTCTCCCATGTCACCGGGGACTTCGACCCCGAGGGCGCGGCGAAGGCGAGCGCCATGTACAAGGCGCGCGGGCTGACCCTGCGGCCCCGCTCGCGCGACGAGCTGGCCGCGTTCTTCGAGGGCCTGGAGTTCGTCGAGCCCGGGGTCTCGCTCACCGCCGAATGGCATCCGGAGCTGGGCGAGCCCGTCCCGGTCCAGGGCGACGACCCCATCCCGGGGTGGGCCGCGGTGGCCCGCAAGCCCTGACCCGATCCGCGTACGAGAGGGGCCCGTCGACACCGTCGGCGGGCCCCTCTTCTTGGGACGGCTACGGCTCCACCAGCGTCACCAGGAAGCTCCGTGCTCGGCCGGTGTTCCCGGCCGCGTCGATCGTGCGGTACTCGACGGTGTGCGTGCCGTAGTCGGGGGTCGCGTCGTCCCACGGCACCGCCCGGCTCCGCCCCAGCTTCCCGTACACGAGGTCGTCGATCACCGTGCCGCCCGGCGAGAAGCGGAACGGTGCGCCGGCGTCCGTCGGCCAGCCGTAGTACGTGTACCAGCCGTCGCCGTCGACCCGGAACTGGCTGACGACGGCTCCGTCCCGGTCGTCCCGCGCGGTCAGCCGCATCGTGAACGCGTCGTCGTAGACGTACTCCACCGGCCGTCCGGGACGCCGGACCGTGCGCAGCGGCTCGGACAGTTCGTACTTGGCGGTGGCGGGGAGGGCGTCCACCGTCCAGCTCAACTCCTCGTCCGTGCCCGGGATGCGCGCGGTCAGCGTGTGCGTGCCGGGGGTGACGGGGAGCGCGCCCAGGTTCAGATCACGGTCGTTGCGGCCGTACGTGGAGACCGGCCGCCCGTCCAGGCGCCAGCGCACGCCGGGGGTGCCGTCGGTTGTGTGGGTGGTGTCCGCGTGGACGACGCCGCGGGCGCCGACGGGTGAGCCGGTCGGGGTGTGCCCGGTGAATACGGGCTCCTCCGGGCCCCGCACCGTGGTCAGCGCGGGGTCCACCGTCCACGTCACCGTCCGGGTGAGTGCCGCCGAGCCGCGGACCGCCGGGTCGCGGACGAAGGGCGTCGGGTCGGTGACCGTCGCCGTCAGGGTGTGCGGGCCGGGGGAGACCCGCAGGGGCCGCAGGTCGACGGTGCGGGCGCCGCCGGTGTCGAGGGCCTGACCGTCCAGCTTCCAGGTGACGGCGAGCGCGCCGCCCACCGGGTGCAGGGTGTCCACCCACACCGCGCGGTCCGCCCCGATCGGCGCCGTGTTCGGGGTGTGGTCCTGCACGAGGTTCACCTTCGCGGAGATCGCCCGGACCATCACCTCGCGTTCCACCTGGTCGAAGGCGTAGCCGAGGGTCTTCATGAGGGAGTGGCGGCTCGGGCGCCAGACGCCCTTCGTGCTGTACATGCCGCCCTCGTGGCGGCCGATGACCCCGCCGGACTCGCTGGTCTCGCCGAGCCAGCGCCACCACTTGGCCCGCTGCTCCCGCATCTGGCGTTCCGTCAGGAGCGTGTGGTGTACGGAGGAGGGCTCGGGGCCTTCGTAGGCCGCGCCCGGGACGCCGCGCGCGTAGTAGTCGTACTCGTCCTGGAGGCCGCCGAGCGAATGCCCTATCTCGTGCGGGGTGATGAGCGAGGAGAGGGCGTTGCCGCCGGAGGCCGTGGCGTAACTCCCGCCCGCGCCGCCGTAGGTGGAGCTGTGGGCGAGGGCGACGATCTGACGGTTGGCGCGGCTCGTGCCGGGGACGAGGTCGGCGAGCGCGGCGGCCTTCCGGCTGTCGACGGTGAGCAGCCGCTGCACGCTGTCCGGGTCGCAGCCGCCCCAGAAGCCCATGTCGAGGGCGGTGTCGCGGGCGGGTGCGGTGAGGCCCGGGTCGCAGTCGACGCCGGACTCCGCCGAAGGTGCCTCCACCGCCCACACGTTGATGTACGAGCGGTAGGAGGCGAAGGGCTCGATGCTCCACAGGGTGTTCAGGTGCCGTTCCAGGTCCGCGCGGAAGGCCGGCATCTCGGCGGCGGTGTAGCCGTCGCCCAGGAACACCAGGTTGAACCGGCGGTCGGCGGGCCCGGTGGTCTGCACGGGGACGACCGCCGGCCCCTCACCGGGCGTGGGTGTCCCGGCGGCCGCCGGGGCTGTTCCCAGCAGGCCGGCGGCCAGCAGACAGACCGCGGCGAGGCGCGCCGCAGCACGTCGAACTCCCTTGCGCTGTGAGGTCATGGGGCGCGAGCCTAGGCCGCGCCCCCTGCCTCGTAAAGATGTTCGTCAGTCGTCTGTTCGCCGCCCGGTCGTCTCAGCTTCGGAGCCAGGACAGGCCCGGATGCTCCGCCGTGTAGCCCTCCACGAGGCGGCGCGCCACCGCCACCGAGTCCACCAGGGGGTGCAGGGCGAAGGCCTTGACGGCCGTGGCCCGCGAGCCGCTGTCCACGGCGGCGAGGACCTCGCGCTCCACCGCCTTCACCGCGGTGACCAGGCCGACGGCGTGGTACGGGAGGGGGGCCACCGACACCGGGTGGGCGCCGTTCGCGTCCACGAGGCACGGCACCTCGATCACCGCGTCCGCGTCGAGCACGGAGAGCGTCGAGCCGTTGCGGACGTTGAGGATGAGGGTGGTCCGCTCGTCCCGGGCGATCGCCCGCATGAGCGCGAGCGCCACCTTCTCGTAGCCGCCCGACTCCAGGTCCTCCTCGTCGCGTTCCCCGATCCCGGCGGCGTCCCGGTTGGCGGCCATGTAGGTGGCCTCGCGGTCGGCGAGCGTACGGTGCCAGGTGTCGAGGGCGGTGGTGCCGGGAGGGGCCGGCTTGCTCATCTCCTCGTAGAAGGCGCCCTGTTGGTCGCGCAGATACGCCCCGCGCGTCCGCTCGGCCGTCCGGTAGGCGTGCACCGCCTCCCGGTTGAAGTAGTAGTAGTGCAGGTACTCGTTGGGGATCGCGCCCAGCGAGCGCAGCCACTCCGGGCCGAACAGCCGGCCCTCCTCGAAGGAGCCGAGCTTCTCCTCGTCGGCGAGCAGCCGCGGCAGCACGTCCTGTCCGCCGACCCGCAGCCCGCGCAGCCAGCCCAGGTGGTTGAGGCCCACGTAGTCGATCCAGGCCTCGTCCGGGTGCGCGCCCAGGACGCGGGCGACCCGGCGGCCGAGGCCCACGGGGGAGTCGCAGATGCCGACGACCCGGCCGCCGAGCACCCGGGACATCGCCTCCGTGACGAGGCCCGCCGGGTTGGTGAAGTTGATGACCCAGGCGTCGGGGGCGAGTTCGGCGATCCTCCGGGCGATGCGTACGGCCACGGGCACGGTCCGAAGGCCGTACGCGATGCCGCCCGCGCCCACCGTCTCCTGGCCGAGCACGCCCTCGGCGAGCGCGATCCGCTCGTCGGCCGCGCGGCCCTCCAGACCGCCGACCCGGATCGCGGAGAACACGAAGTCCGCCCCGCGCAACGCCTCGTCCAGGTCCGTCGTCGCCGTCACCGCCGGCGCGTGCGGCACCCCCTCCGCCTGGTCGGCGAGGACCCGCGCGATGGCCGAGAGCCGGCCCTCGTCGAGGTCGTACAGGGTGACGTGGGTGACCCGCCCCTCGGCGTGGTCGCCGAGGAGCGCGCCGTACACCAGCGGCACCCGGAATCCGCCGCCTCCGAGAATCGTCAGTTTCATGTGCGTACGCTACTCGGGCGGGCCCGCTGAGCAGGGGGATTCCGGACCGCCGTCCACGGCGGCGTCCACATGCCGGGCGTCCCCGCCCCGCCGGGGGTGGGGGACAATGGCGCCATGTCCCGACGCAAGACCCGCCCCCGTACGTCCCCGGCCGCACCCGCCCCCGCCGTGACCGCGGCCTCCCCCTGCCCCTGCGGACTCGACGCCGCGTACGGCGCGTGCTGCGGCCGGTTCCACGCGGGCACCGCCACGGCACCCACCGCCGAGCTCCTCATGCGCTCGCGCTACAGCGCCTTCGTCGTCCGCGACGAGGCGTATCTGCTGCGCACCTGGGCGCCGGAGACCCGGCCGGGCGAGGTCGACTTCGACCCGGGGATGCGCTGGTCCGGCCTGGAGATCGAGGAGACCGGCCAGGGCACCGCCTTCCACCAGCACGGCACCGTCACCTTCACGGCCCGCTACGTCCACGACGGCGAACCCGGCACCCTCCACGAACGAAGCCGCTTCGCCCGCCACGAGGGCGCCTGGGTGTACGTGGACGGCGACTTCATCGAGTAGCGGCCGGCTCAGCGCGCGCCCACGCCTGCCGTCACGCGCCCCCGGGGAAGCCCGCTCGCCAGGTCCTCGGCGACGATCTTCTTGGCGATGGCGTCCGTCGCCACCCGCAGCTCGGGGCCGGTGGGGCGGCCGCGTTCCTGGGCGACGACGTCGGAGAGCCACTCGCCCCAGGCGTGGGTGATGACCTCCGCCTCGCGCTTGCCGGCCGTCGTGTGGGAGAGAAGGTTGCCGTCGCGGGTGAGGTAGCCCTCGTCGACCATCCGGTCGAAGACCGGGAGGAGCACCTCGGGCGGCACCCGGCGGCCGGCCGAGATCAGGCCGAGGCTGGCGTGCCCGACGGTCCGGGTGAAGAGTTCGACCTGCATCACCGCCCAGGCGCCCGCCGTGTCGAGCCGGGTGTCGGACGCGGCGACGATCGTCCGGGCCGTGTCGTAGTCGGTGCGGCGCAGGATGCGGCCGACGGCCAGTTCGAGGAGCTTCTCCGAGTCGCCGGACATGGTGGGGGAGCCGAAGCCCTCGCCCATGTCGGGGGCGGCGGAGCGGGCCGAGTCGCGCAGCTCCACCTGCTTGAGGAAGAGGGCGACGACGAAGCCGACGGCCGCGACCGGCACCGTCCAGAGGAAGACGGTGTGCAGGGTGTCCGCGTACGCCTGGACGATCGGCTCGGCGATCCGGTCCGGGAGTCTGTGCAGGCCGGCGGGGCTCTGCGCGGCCTGCGGGATCACGGCCGGGTTCACGCCGAGGCTCCTGGCGATCGTGCCGGCCTCGACGATGCCCGACGCGAGGTTGGGCTTGAGGGAGTTGGCGTAGATCGTGCCGAAGACGGCGGTGCCGAAGGAGCTGCCGAGGGTGCGGAAGAAGGTGACGCCGGAGGTGGCGGTGCCGAGGTCGGCGTAGTCGACGGTGTTCTGCACGGCGATCGTCAGGACCTGCATGCACAGGCCGATGCCGACGCCGAGCACGAACATGTACAGCGACTCCAGCCAGGTGCCGGTGTCGGGCCCCATGAGGGAGAGCAGGAAGAGGCCGACGCCCATCACCAGACAGCCGACGATGGGGAAGACCCGGTAGTGGCCGGTCTTGCTGACGACGTTGCCGCTGAAGATGGAGGCGATCAGCAGGCCGATGACCATGGGCAGCGTGCGGATCCCGGACATCGTGGCCGATTCCCCGTCGACGTACTGCAGATATGTCGGCAGGAAGGTCATGGCGCCGAGCATGGCGAAGCCGACGACGAAGCTGAGCACGGAGCAGACCGTGAAGACGGGGTTCCCGAAGAGCCGCATGGGCAGCATGGGTTCGGCCGCCCGGGTCTCCGCCCAGCAGAACAGCGCCAGCGCGACGAGACCGCCCGCGAAGAGCCCGATGATGACGCCGGAGCCCCAGGCGTACTCGTTGCCGCCCCAACTGGTCGCCAGGATCAGGGCGCTGGAGCCGATCGCCACCAGGGCGATGCCGAGGTAGTCGATGACCGGCCGGCTCGCCGAGCGCACCGAGGGGATCGTCCGGGCGGCGGCGATCACGACCAGGATCGCGATCGGCACGTTCACGTAGAACGCCCAGCGCCAGCTCGCGTGGTCGGTGAACAGCCCGCCGAGGAGCGGGCCGATCACGGTCGAGACACCGAACACGGCGCCGATCGCGCCCTGGTACTTGCCGCGTTCGCGCAGCGGGATCACATCGGCGATCAGCGCCATCGAGGTGACCATGAGACCGCCGGCGCCGATGCCCTGGAGGCCGCGCCACACGATGAGCAGCGTCATGTTCGTGGCGAGCCCGCACAGGAACGAGCCGGTGATGAAGACGACCGCGGAGATCTGGAAGATCACCTTGCGGCCGAACAGGTCGCCGAACTTGCCGACGAGGACGGTCGCGACCGTCTCGGCGAGGAGGTACGAGGTGACCACCCACGACATGTGGGCGGCGCCGCCCAGGTCCGAGACGATCGTGGGCAGCGCGGTGCCGACGATCGTCTGGTCGAGGGCGGCGAGAAGGACGCCCAGCATGATCGTGCCGAAGACGATGTTGCGGCGGCGGCTGTCGAGCACGGGTGGCTCGGTGGCGGCCGAGGGCGCGGGCGCTGCGTCGCTGGTCGTGGTCACTCTCGCAGCGTCACACCGCCACCGCCCTCACGCATGCGGGGGACGGCCGAACAGGCGTAACCCGTCAGGGGGTGACGGGGAGCTTGGGGTGGTGCTTGGCGAGGATCTTGTTCGCCCGCGCGAGGGCGGCGAGGGCGTGCTCGCGGTCCGCCCGGTCCTCCGCGCACAGCGGCCCCCGGAAGCGGTACACCTCGCGCGCCGCGCAGTCCGCGTCGACCTCCGCCTGGAGGACGTGGATCGGCAGGCAGGCGCCGATCATCGCGGCCACGCTGTCGGGGATCGGTACGGGAACGAGGCGCGAGGGCGAGGTGATCACGGGTCAGTCCTAGTCGGTCCGGGGAGGGTACGGAAGGGTCTCCACTCCATACGTACCGGATCGCGGTACGGGTTCCGGTACGGCGATGTCGCGACCGCGCAACGGCGGCACGGGCCGCCGGACGAGCGGGCCGCTCGAACGCTGTTGCGCCGTGGCCGGCCCTCGCGGCGTTCCCGCAGGTACGGGGCAGGGCCGCGGTCGCCGTCCGGCGCACGGCCTCCGCACACCACCCCGAAACCGGGTCCGGGCGCGGGCGGTTCGGGCATGCCGAATGTGTGGCATCTCACGTTGCGCCGCGGCCGCCTCTCGGGACGGGGGACACCTACGTGAACTCGCCGGGGAGCCCGTACGGGACGGGGAGGTCTCCGTGAGGGTCGGCCAGGTCGTACGAGGACGGGGGACGGCTCCGTGAGGATCTTGGCCCACCTCGTACGGGATGGGGGAGCCCTCCGTGCGGATCTCGGCCGTTCCGTACGAGGACGGGGGTGCCCTACGTGAGGATTTCGGCCAGGTCGTACGAGACCGGCTCGTCCAGCTGTCCGTAGCCGCAGGACTCCGGCGTCCGGTCCGGGCGCCATCGCTTGAACTGTGCGGTGTGGCGGAAGCGGTCCCCCTCCATGTGGTCGTAGCCGACCTCGCAGACCCGCTCCGGCCGCAGCGCCACCCACGACAGGTCCTTCTTGCCCGACCACCGGCTCGGCGCCCCCGGCAGCCGGGCCCCCTCGTGCGCGGTCTCGTCCGTCCAGGCCGCCCACGGGTGCCCGTCCGGGGGGTCCATCCGGAGCGGCTCCAGTTCCTCGACGAGCTCGGCGCGGCGGGCGGCGGTGAAGGCCGCGCACACGCCGACGTGCTGGAGGACGCCCCGGTCGTCGTACAGGCCGAGCAGCAGCGAGCCGACCACAGGACCGCTCTTGTGGAAGCGGTATCCGGCCACGACGACATCGGCCGTCCGCTCGTGCTTGATCTTGTACATGAGGCGGGCGTCCGGCCGGTACGGCAGGTCGAGCGGCTTGGCGATCACCCCGTCGAGCCCGGCGCCCTCGTACTGCTCGAACCAACGCGCGGCGAGCTCGGGGTCCCGGGTCGCCGGCGCCAGATGGACCGGCGCGTCGACCCCGTCGAGGATCCGCTCCAGGGCCTCGCGGCGCTCGCTCAGCGGGGTGTCGAGCAGCGCCTCGTCCCCGAGGGCGAGCAGGTCGAAGGCGATGAACCGGGCCGGGGTCGTCTCCGCGAGCATCCGGACCCGGGAGTCCGCCGGATGGATCCGCTCGGAGAGCCGGTCGAAGTCGAGCCGCCCCTCGTGCTCGATCACGATCTCCCCGTCGACCACGCAGCGCTCCGGCAGCCGGGCCGCGAGCGCCTCGACCAGCTCGGGGAAGTAGCGGGTGAGCGGCTTGCCCGTACGGCTGCCGATGACCAGCTCCGGCCCGTCCCGGTGCACGATCGCGCGGAAGCCGTCCCACTTGGCCTCGTACTGCATCCCGGGCGGGATCCGCTTCACGGACTTCGCGAGCATCGGTTTCACGGGCGGCATCACCGGAAGATCCATGCGCCGATTGTCCGGTATGCGGGAGTTGTCGGCGAGCCCTAGGCTGACGGGCATGGCAGGCAAGGCGGCAGCGGTGGAACTCGAGGTCGGCGACCGGACCGTACGGGTCTCCAACCCCGACAAGGTGTACTTCCCCGAACCCGGCTACACCAAGATGGACCTCGTCCAGTACTACCTGGCCGTCGGCGACGGCGTCACCCGCGCCCTGCGGAACCGGCCCACCACCCTGGAGCGCTACCCCGACGGGGTGACCGGCGAGTCCTTCTTCCAGAAGCGCGCCCCGAAGTACCTGCCCGACTGGATCCCCACCGCCCACATCACCTTCCCCAGCGGCCGTTCCGCCGACGAGATGTGCCCCACCGAGCCGGCCGCCGTGCTCTGGGCGGCCAACCTCGGCGCCGTCACCTTCCACCCCTGGCCGGTACGCCGCGAGGACACCGACCACCCCGACGAACTGCGCATCGACCTCGACCCGCAGCCCGGCACGGACTACGCCGACGCCGTCCGTGCCGCGCACGAGCTGCGCGCGGTCCTCGACGAGCACGGACTGCGCGGCTGGCCGAAGACCTCGGGGGGCCGGGGCCTGCACGTCTTCGTGCCGATCCTCCCCGAGTGGACGTTCACCCAGGTCAGACGGGCCGCGATCGCCTGCGGCCGGGAGCTGGAGCGGCGGATGCCGGAGCGGGTCACGATCAAGTGGTGGAAGGAGGAGCGCGGCGAGCGGATCTTCGTCGACTACAACCAGACGGCCCGTGACCGCACGATCGCCTCCGCCTACTCCGTACGCCCCCGCCCGCACGCCCCGGTGTCGGCGCCGCTGCGGTGGGAGGAGATCGACGAGGCCGTGCCGCGGGACTTCGACATCAGGACGATGCCGGGCCGGTACGCGGAGTTCGGCGACGTCCACGCGGACATGGATGACGAGCGGTTCAGCCTGGAGTCGCTGCTCGAACTGGCCCGGCGGGACGAGGCGGAGCACGGTCTGGGCGACCTGCCGTACCCGCCGGAGTACCCGAAGATGCCGGGCGAGCCGAAGCGGGTGCAGCCGAGCCGGGCGAAGAAGCGGCCCACGGAGGAGTGAGGGCCGGCGGCGCTTCCGGGTGGGCGTCACCGGCCCTCGCCGCTCACCCTAAAACAACACGAACGGTCGTGCTAGCATTTTTCCACACCCAGGACGACCGAGGAGATCCGGCATGTACCCGATGGCTCCGCTCATCCGCACGGCCCTGAACGCCACCGCACGCGTCGCCCCCGGCCCGGCGGGCCGCTGGGCCTTCCGCCTCTTCGTCCGCCCGCTCGGCCGGGCGAAGGTGAGGCCGGAGGAACAGGCGCTCCTCGCCGCCGCCCGCACCACCACCCTCCACGTCCGGGGCAAGGAGGTCGTCACGTACGCCTGGGGCGACGGCCGGCGGCCCGTCCTCCTCGTCCACGGCTGGTCCTCCCGCGCCTCGCGGCTCGGCGCCTTCGCCGAGGAGCTGCTCGCGCGCGGGTACAGCCCGGTCGCCTTCGACGGACCCGGTCACGGGGAGTCCTCCGGCCGGGCCACCAACATCGTCGAATACCGGGAGATCATCCGCGAACTGCACGCCCGGCACGGCGACTTCGAGGCGGTCGTCGCCCACTCCTTCGGTGTCCTCGCCTCGCTCTTCGCCCTCCGCGACGGCGTCCGCACGGCCCGCTTCGTGGGCCTCGGCGGCGTCGGTTCGTTCGCGATGCTCATGGAGGGCTTCCGGGCCGGACTCGGCCTGGACCAGCGGGTGGTGCGGGCCATGCGCGGATACGTCGAGGGGCACGTCGCCCCCGGCGAACCGGGCATCTGGGACCGCTTCGGCGCCGACCACGCGCCGGAGGAACTCGGCGCGCCCGTCCTGCTGTTCCACGACGAGGGCGACGACATGGTGCCCCTGGCCCAGGCGCGGTTCCTCGCCCGGGCCCACGGCGATCGGGCCCGGCTCGTCGTCACCCGCGGCCTCGGCCACCGGCGGATCCTCACGGATCCGGACGTCGTGGCCGAGGCGGTGGAGTTCGTGACCGCAGGATCCGTCGCGGAACCGGCGGGCACGACACGCGAGGGAGTCAGCTCAACGGCGTCGTGATCGTCGCCGCGTTGTTGCCCGTCCGGGGATCGGGCGTGGAGGAGGTCGCGGAGGCCCCGTCGGTGACGGCCGCCGTCGAGCGCACCAGCACCTTGAGCGTGAGGGTCGCCGTCCCTCCCGCGGCCAGGGTGTCGAAACGGCAGGTCACCGTGTCCGTACTGCCCACCGCCGGGGTGTCGCACGTGCCCGAGGACGGGGTGGCCGAGGTGAAGCGGACGGTGGCGGGGAGGTTGTCGGTGAGGACCACGTCCTCCGCCGCGGTCGGGCCGTGGTTGCGGACACGGATCGTGTAGGTGAGCGTGCCGCCGTTGGACACCGGCTCCGGGCTCGCCGCGAGGGACGTGGCCAGATCGGCGAGCGGCCGGGACACGGCGATGCTGTGCGCTTCGCCGGAGGAGAGCGACGTGACGCCTTCGAGGTACCGGAGGCAGGGTGAGCTCTGGCCGACGGCGCAGACCCGGAAGGGCGTGTGGCGCGTCAGCTTGGTGCCGTCGCCGAGCTGGCCGTAGTGGTTGGCACCCCAGGCGCGGACGGAGCCGTCGGTGCGCAGCGCGAGGCTGTGGTAGCCCGAGACGCCGCCGACGACGGCGGAGACCCCGGACAGGTAGCCCGAGCAGCCGCCCGGCGCGCAGACCCGGACCGGGGCCCGCCGGTCGGTGGTGGTGCCGTCGCCGAGCTGGCCGTAGATGTTGTTGCCCCAGGCCAGGGCGGTGCCGTCGGTGCGGACGGCCAGGGTGTGGAACGCGCCCGCGGCCACGGACGTCACGCCCGTCAGGTACGAGGTGCACGGCGCGGTCTGACCGATCGCGCAGACCGGCGCGGGGCCGGTGGCCTGGCCGCCGGTGCCGTTGCCGAGCGCGTCGCCGTAGCCCCAGGCCATGACCGAGCCGGTGGAGAGCGCCGCGACGCTGTGGTAGATCCCGGCCGCCACCGAGACGGCGTCGAACACGCCGTTGACGAACACCGGGGCGGGGCGCGGTGTGGTCGTGCCGTCGCCGAGCTGGCCGTTGCCGTTGTGGCCCCAGGCGATGATGTAGCCGTCGGAGCGCAGCGCGAGGGTGTGCTGATAGCCGGCGGCGATGCGGGTGATGCCCGTCAGGTACGAGGTGCAGGGAGCGGCGCTCCCCACGGCGCAGACCCGGACGGGCGTCAGCCCGTCCGCGACCGTGCCGTCGCCGAGCAGGCCGCCCGTGCCCCAGGCCACGACCGTCCCGTCGGCGAGCAGGGCGATGCTGTGGTGGTCGCCGGCGGCGACGGCGGCGACACCCTTCAGGAAGGACGCGCACGGCGCGGGCTCGCCGACGGCGCAGACCTGGACGGGGGTGTCCCGGTCGGTCCTGGTGCCGTCGCCGAGCTGACCGCCGGAATTGGCCCCCCAGGCGACGACCGTGCCGTCCTCGCGCAGGGCGATGCTGTGCCCGTCGGCGCCCGCGACCTGCACGATCCGGTCGAGCGGCGTGGTGCAGACGGCGTTCCCGCAGGCGCGCCCGGGGACGAGTTGCGCACCCGTGGTGCTGCCGTCGCCGAGCTCGCCCCGCAGGTTGCTCCCCCAGGTGAGGACGGTGCCCGGCGGGGCCGTACGGATGTCCCGCGCCCCCGCGCTGTCGGCGTACGCGGGGGACGGGGCGGACAGGCCGGGGCCGGGCAGCAGCAGGGCGGCGGCCAGGGCGGCCACGACGGCGAGCCGTCTTCGCGGGCGTGGTCTGCGGCGGGCGCCGGGCAGGGTGTGCGGAACGGACATGCGCGCTCCTCTCAGCAGGCGGACCGGACCGCGGGCGGGAGTGCCGGCGGTTCCGGCCGACCCGCTCACCATGCGGGCGCGCCCGGGAGCGTGCGGACGAGCGACACCTGGCCTTCACTCGATCAGCGAGTGCGCCGTAGCCGGGCGGGCGGCCCGGCGTGCGGCGGGCACGGGGACGTGAGAGGAAGGAGCCTTGGCCCGGCGCCGGTCGGGTCGGGTCGGGCACGCGGGCTCGGCGTGGCGGGCCTGGCGCGACGGGACCGGATCGGATCGGCCTGGTGGGCTCGGCGTCACGGGCCCGGGTCGGCCTGGTGGGCTCGGCGTCACGGGCTCGGGTCGGCCTTGCGGGCCCCGCTCGGCTCAGGCCTCCGCGGTGAGCGCCGCCCGGCCCCGGTCCGTCGCCGAGGCGAGCAGCCGGGCCGTGATGCCGCGTTCGGCGCGGGCGTACGAGCCGGGGTCGCCGAACAGGACGGACTGCGCGTTGGCCGCCTCCATGAGGGCGATCACCTCGAAGGCCAGCTGCTCCACGTCCACGTCCTCGGTGAAGTCCCCGACGGCACGCGCCTCCGTCAGGGCCCCCTCCATGTACGCGGTCCAGTCGCGGCGGGTCCCGGCGACGGCGTCGTGGACCGGGCCCGTACGGGCGTCGAACTCGGCCGAGACCGCGTAGAAGAAGCAGCCGCCCGCGAAGACCCGCTCCGAGGAGTACGCGAGCCAGTTCCGGCACAGCTCGCGGACCCGGCGCGCGCCCGGCGGCAGGTCCTTCAGCGGCGTGACGACCCGGTCGGCGAAGACGGCGACGGCGGCCCTCACGGTCGCCAGCTGAAGCTCCTCCTTGGAGCCGAAGAGGGCGAAGACACCGCTCTTGCTCAGCTCCAGCTCGGTCGCGATGCGTCCCAGGGACAGGCCTTCGAGGCCCTCGACCGAGGCGATGTCCATCGTCCGGCCGAGGACGAGCCGCCGGGTCTGGTTGCCCCGCTCGACGCGTCCGTCGGGCTTGGTGCCGGTGCCGCTTCCGGTGCTGCCGCTCATGACCCCATCGTACTGAACGCACGACCGTGCGGAAATCTCCGCGCTCCGGGGGCTACCCCGCCCGCTCGCCCGGGTCCCGCCGCTCCGCCGGGGCGAGCAGCAGCACCTCCAGGGCCCGCGCGCAGGCCCGCGCCTGCGCCAGGTACCAGTCGAGCCGCGCGTCGGTGATCAGCTCGGGCGTCGCGCGGACCGCGAGCGCGAACCGGGCGTGACCCGTGCGCTCCAGGACCGGCACGGCCACCGTCCGCACCCCGTGGGCCGACTCGCCGTCGTTGAGGGCGTACCCCGCCTCCCGTACGCGCGCCAACTCGGCCGCCAGCGCGGGCGGTTCGACGATCGTCCGCTCCGTGAACGCGTACAGCGGCGGCAGCGAGCGCGGGCCGGCCTCGCCCGCCCGGGGCCAGGCGAGGAGCACCTTCCCGAGCGCCGTCGAGTGCAGCGGCCGACGCAGACCCACCTTCGGCGTCACCGAACCGCCCGCCACGATCACGGCATGCGGACCGCTCCGCAGCGCCAAGTCGGCCGTCGCACCCGTCCGTTCGGCCAGATCCGACAGCTCGGGCGCGGCCAGGTGCAGTCCCCGCTGGTGGTACGAGAGGCGGCCCAGCTCGGTCATCGCCGGACCGAGACGGTAGCGCGCGGTCCGGGCGTCCTGCTCCAGGAAGCCCGCGCCGAGCAGGGTGCGGGCCAGCCGGTGCGCCGTCGAGGTGGAGAGCCCGAGCCGGCGCGCGAGGTCGGAGGCGCTCAGGTCGGGCCCGTTGTCGTGGAAACAGTGCAGCACGTCCAGTGCGCGGCGGACCGCCTGGGCGCCCGCCGGGGGTCGGACGATGCCGGCCTCGGTCGTCATAGGGTTCGCTCCCCGTGGGTGATCGGGCTCCCACGCTCCCACATGGCGGGAGCCGAATCAGGCCCCGGGCGAGGTCGGAAACACTCCGTTCATACGCAATCCCACATCGTGGGAGACGAGTTGTGGGCGGCGGAACAACCGTGGCAAGGTTCCGGCCAACACACCACGGCGGCACCGAGCCGGAAGGAGCAGGCCCGCGATGAACGCACGACACGTACCGCTCGCCCTCACCCGGCGCCGCCACATCGACCTGGCACGCGTCACCGGCACAGGCTGTCGCTGACACCCGCCCCGGCCGGACCCGGCGCCCAGCCGAACCCGGCGTCCAGCCGCACCCTGGCTCCGGCTGGATCTCGGCTCCAGCCCGACCTGGTTCCAGCTCGATCTCGGCTCCGGCTCGATCCCCGGCTCCCGCTCGACACCAGCCCTGGCCTGACGTCCTGCCTGCCCTGACGTCCTGCCTGACCTGACGTCCTGCCTGACCTGACGTCCTGCCTGGCCTGACGTCCGGCCCTGGCCGGCTCGCCGTCATCGCCCGCGCGTCGGGCCGTGGCGTTCGAGCCATGCCGTAGGGGCCGAACACGCCGAGGGCACCGCGTGCCCACGTCCGCCGGCGTCCAGCCGGTCCACAGGACGTGGCCGCCCGCCTCCTCGGAAGAACCCCCGGCCGTGCCCCGCCCGACTCTCCCGATCCACCACACCCCGGGATGCCCTCCATGACGTACGCCCGCGTGCCCGACACGCTCTGGTTCACCCGCTGCCCCGTCCCCACCGCCACCGGCGTCGCCGCCGACCGCGGCTGGCTGGCCGGGGAGTTCGCCCCCGACGGCATCGCCGTCCGCTCGCTCCAGGACACCGAACCCGGCGCCGACCGCGCCGCCCACTTCACCCACGCCCTGCCCGGCCTCTTCCGCGAAGGCGGCAACGTGCCCGCGCTGTGGGCCCGTTCGCGCGGCGAGCGCACCCGGCTCGTCGGGCTCACCTGGATCGAGGAGCGCCAGGTGGTGCTGGTCGCCCCCGGCTCCCCGGTGCGCGGGGCCGCCGCCCTGCGGGGACTGCGGCTCGCCGTGCCGCGCCACTCCGTGCCCATCGACTTCTGGCGGGCGATGGCCCTGCGCGGCTTCGAGGGCGTGCTCGAATCGGCGGGGTACGGACTCGGTGACGCCGTCCTCGTCGACGTACCGGCCGACGGCCATCAGGGCCAGTGGGCCGCGGAGCTCGACGCGCTGCGCCGGGGCGAGGTCGACGCCGTCTACGTGAAGGGCGCCCTCGCCGTCGAGGCGGCCCGCCGCGCCGGCGCCGAGGTGGCCGTCGAGCTCGACGAACTGCCCGACCCCGCGCACCGCGTCAACAACGGCACCCCGCGCCCGCTCACCGTCCACCAGGACCTCCTGGACGAACACCCCGAGCTCGTGGCGCGCTTTCTCGCCGTACTGCTCCGCGCCGCCGACTGGGCCGCGGGCGAGCCCGACGAGGTCGCCCGCATCCTCGGCGCCGAGACCGGGGCGGGCGCCGAGGGCGTCGCGGGCGCCTACCGGCCCGGCACCCACCGCACCCTCCACCCGGACCTGTCCGGCACCCGGCTCGACCTGCTCGCCCGGCAGGAGGAGGCCCTGCGCGCCCACGGCTTCCTGCCCGAGGCCGTGGACGTACGGGCCTGGGCCGACCCGGAACCCCTGCGCCGTGCCCACCGGATCGCGGCGGCCACCCCGGAACCGGCCGCGCCGCCACGGACCGCCCACCCCGTCCCGTAACACCCGCCCCACACCCCCCGCCCCACCCGCCCCCGCCCCGAAGGAAGTCCGTCATGCGCCCACTCACCCCCCTCGCCGCCCTGGCGGCCCTCGCCGTCCTCTCCACCGTCACCGCCTGCGGCGCCGCGGACGACGGCGGCGACGCGAAGGGGAAGAAGGGCGGGGAGGCGACGGTCACCGTGCGCATCCCCGACCCCGGCAACGCCGGCGTCCTCGCCCGCGGCAAGAAGGACGGCAGCCTCGACAAGGCCCTCGCCGCCGTCGGCGCCAAGGTCGCCTGGACCGGCAGCGCCGGACCCTTCGCCCCGGCCGCCCAGGCGATGAACGCCGACCAGCTGGACATCGCGACCGGCTCCATCACCTCCGGCATCACCTCCCTCGCGCAGAGCCCCGGCTTCGCCTTCTTCACGGCCACCGACCCCGACCCCGTCGGCGAGGGCATCCTCGTCCGTGAGGGCTCGGACATCACCTCCGTCCAGGACCTCGTCGGGCGCAAGGTCGCCGTCAACAAGGGCGGCACCGGCGAGTACCTGCTCCTCAAGGCCCTCGCCAAGGCCGGGATCCCCGCCGACAAGGTCGAGCGCGTCTATCTCCGCCCCGACCAGACCGCCGCCGTCTTCAATGCCGGACAGGTCGACGCCTGGGCCGTCTGGTCCACGTACGCCGTCGCCGAGATCGGCACCGGCAAGGCCCACTTCGTCGCGGACGGAGCCGCCATCGGCTCCGACAACTACAGCCTCAACGCCGTCCGTTCGGACTTCGCCAAGCAGCACCCCGAGATCGTCAAGGCGCTCTACGCCTACCTCCACGAGCACAGCGCCAAGGAGAAGAAGGACCCCAGCGCCTACGTCAACGTCTTCACCGACGCCGGCCCCACGGCCGTCAACGGCAAGGCCAAGGACGTCCAGATCGCCTTCACCGCGAAGGGCGGCACGGTCGACCCGATCGGCCCCGAGGACATCAAGCGCTTCGAGACCGTGGCGCGGTTCTACGCCGACCAGAAGGTCACCCCGCACAAGGTCGACATCGCCGCCCACCTCCTCGACGTCGAGAAGCTGTCATGACGGCCGTCACCGAGGAGCAGGAGCAGGAGCAGGAGCAGGAGCAGGAGCAGGAGCGGACGGAAGGGCTCGTCGCGCCGCGTCCGCCCGTCCGCCGTGCCCGCTCCCGCCCCTACGCCGTCATCGTCCGCGCGCTCGGCCCGTTCGCCCTGCTCGCCCTCTGGTGGGTCTCCTCCGCCACCGGCCTCCTCACCCCCGACGTCCTCGCCTCTCCCACCCAAGTCATCGATGCCGTAGCGGAGTTGTGGGGGAACGGGCAGCTGCCCGACGCGCTCGCCACCTCCCTCACCCGCTCGGGCCTCGGCCTGGTCATCGGCCTCGCCGCCGGACTGACCCTCGGCATCACCACCGGCTTCACCCGGCTCGGCGACGAACTCCTCGACTCCTCCCTGCAGACCCTCCGCACCATCCCCTTCCTCTCCCTCGTCCCCCTCTTCATGGTCTGGTTCGGGATCAACGAGACCGCGAAGATCCTGCTCATCGCCGTCGCCACCACCTTCCCGATGTACGTCTCCACCACCGGCGGCGTCCGCAACACCGACCGCAAACTCGTCGAGGCCATGCGCAGCTTCGGGCTCGGCCGGCTCGCGATCGTCCGCCAGGTCGTGCTCCCCGGCGCGCTGCCCCCGCTCCTCGCCGGACTGCGGCTCTCCATGACACTGAGCGTCATCGCGCTGATCGCCGCCGAGGAGATCAACGCCACCGAGGGCATCGGCTATCTGATGTCCCAGGCCCAGAGCTACGCCCGCACCGACATCCTCGCCGTCTGCATCCTCGTCTACGGACTCCTCGGCCTCGCCGCCGACGTGTTCGTCCGCGGCCTGGAGCGGACGCTCATGCCCTGGCGCACCGCCGGACCGGGAGGGACGACATGACCGCCGTACGGGTCAGGGGACTGCGCCGGGTCTTCGGCGACCGTGCCGTCATCGACGGCCTCGACCTCACCATCGGGCGCGGCGAGTTCGTCGCCCTGCTCGGTGCCAGCGGCAGCGGCAAGACCACGCTGCTGCGCATCCTCGGCGCCCTCGACGGAGCCGACGGGGGAGAGGCCCTCGTGCCGGCCGCCCGCACCATCGTGTTCCAGGAGCCGCGCCTCATCCCCTCCAAGAAGGTCCTCGCCAACGTCACCGTCGGGCTGCCGCGCGGCGCGGAGACCCGGACGACGGGACTGCGGGCGCTCGCGGAGGTCGGTCTGGAGCGGCACGCCGACGCCTGGCCGGCCACCCTGTCCGGCGGCGAGGCCCAGCGCGTCGCCCTGGCCAGGGCGCTGGTCCGCGAGCCCGAACTCCTCCTGCTCGACGAGCCGTTCGCCGCGCTCGACGCGCTGACCCGGCTCCGCATGCAGGACCTGGTGGGCGAACTGCGCCGGATCCACCGGCCGGCCGTCCTGCTCGTCACCCACGACGTCGACGAGGCCGTACGCCTCGCCGACCGGGTCGCCGTCCTGCGCGACGGCCGGCTCGTCACCGACGAGCCCGTGACCGTCCCCCGCCCCCGCGACCCCGGCGACCCGGCCTTCGTGGCCCTGCGCCGCCGCCTCCTCGCCGACCTCGGCGTCCACACGCCCGAGGAAGCACCCACCGCCTCCCCTCTCGAAGGATCTCTCGAAGGAGTCTCCGCATGACCGTCGTCATCGGCGTCCACCGCAGCAACCCCTCCCTCTACCACCTCTCCCGCCTCGGCTACGCGGAGGAGGAGCTCGCCGCTCTCGGCGAGACCGTGACCTGGCACCCGTACACCGACGGGGTCCGCACCGGCGCCCACCTCGCCGACGGCACCATCGACTTCGGCGGCACCGGCTCCACCCCGCCGGTCACCGCGCAGGCCGCCGGGCACGACATCGTCTACACGGCGGTCTCCGCGCCCCGCCCCGACCACGGCGCCCTCCTCGTCCCCGAGGACAGCCCGGTCCGTACCGTCGCCGACCTCAAGGGCGGCACCGTGCACCTCGCCGTCGGCTCCTGGCAGACGCATCTCGTGGCCAAGGCCCTGGACGACGCCGGACTCTCGTACGCCACCGACATCACCCCCGTACGCGGCGACTCCGGCAGCGAGGCGAAGCTGCGGGCCGGCGAGATCACCGCCTGGGTCGCGCAGGGGGCCGAGCTCGCGGCGGCCCGCCGCAGGGGCGGTCTGCGCACCCTGATCCGTACCGGCGAGGTCATCAGCGACCGGTCCGTCTTCTTCACCCGCCGCGACCTGGCCGAGCAGCGGCCCGAGCTCGTCGAGGCGCTCACCCGCGCGCTGCGGCGGGCCGACGCGTGGGCCGCCGCGCACCCGCGCGAGGCCGCCGAGATCGCCGCCGCCGACCAGGGCGGCACGGTCGAGGACTGGGAGACCGCGCTGCGCGCCCTGCCCTGGACGATCGAGGAGGTCGGCGAGGAGTTCATCGCCGAGCAGCAGCGGGCGGCGGACATCTTCCACCGCACCGGCTTCGTCGACCGCGCGATCACCGTCGCCGACGCCCTGCCCCGGAAGGCCTGAGCCGATGACGACCCCCGCCCCCGAGGTCCTCTGGTACATCATCCCGCGCGAAGGCGCCTACCCGTGGGAGCCGGAGGGCCGCCGGCCCGTCGACCTCGGCTATCTCACCCGGCTCGCCGGGACGGTCGAACGCCTCGGTTTCACCGGCGCGCTGCTCGCCACCGACCTGTACGACGTGTGGCCGCTCGGCTCCGCGCTCGCGGCCTCCACCAGCACCCGGTTCAAGCCGCTGCTCGCCGTCCACCCGGGGCTGATCTCCCCCACTCTGCTGGCCAAGATGGCGCTGAGCTTCGACAACCTCTTCGGCGGCAGGCTCCGGTTCAACGTCGTCAACGGGTCGACGAACGCGCTGCGGGAGTACGGACTGCACGTCGAGCACGACGAGCGGTACGAACTGAGCGCCGAGTACTGGTCGATCGTGAAGCGGCTCACGGCCGGCGAGGTCTTCGACCACAAGGGGAGGTTCTACGACCTCAGGAACGCCGGAGCGTCCTTCCGTGACCTGCGCCCCGTGCAGGCGCCGCACGTCCCGCTCTGGTTCGGCGGCTCCTCGGCGCCCGGCATCGAGATGGCCGCCGAGCACGTCGACGTCTACCTCACCTGGGGCGAACCCCCGGAGCTGCTGAAGGAGAAACTGGATCACGTACGGGCGCGGGCCGCCGCCCACGGCCGTACCCTCCGCATCGGGCTGCGGCTCCACCTGATCGTCCGGGACACCGAGGACGAGGCCTGGGCCGCGGCCGACCGGCTCCTTGACGTCACCAGCGAGGCGACGTACGCCCGGCAGCTCGGGGAGCGCGCGGGCGAGGACGGCGTCGGCTGGCAGCGCCAGTTCCGCCAGCACGGCGGCCGGGTCCCTGCCCGGGCCCGTGAACTGGAGACCCACCCGAACCTGTGGCCCGGCATGAGCCTCTTCCGGCCCGGCCCCGGCACGGCGGTCGTGGGCTCCACGGCCCAGGTCGTGGAGCGGCTCAAGGAGTACCAGGAGCTCGGAGTGGACACGTTCATCCTGTCCGGGAACCCGCTCCTGGAGGAGGCGTACCGGGTGGCCGAGACGGTGCTCCCGGCGCTGGGTATCCGCCATTGATCGAACGTTGATGGCGTGTTTACGGTGCCCCGGCAAGCTGTCGGTCATGCAGACGGATACCGACGTGCTGACCGCCCCCGACCTCTCCTGGCGCGAGAACGCCCTGTGCGCCCAGGCCGGACCGGAGTTCTTCTTCCCGGCCCCCGGCTCCTCGACGCGGGAGGCGAAGCAGTTGTGCGGCGCGTGCGAGGGGCGCCTGGCGTGCCTGGAGTACGCGTTGACCCACGACGAGAGGTTCGGGGTGTGGGGCGGGCTCTCCGAGAAGGAGCGGGGGCGGCTCAAGCGGCAGGGCCGCTGAGCCACCCCCGCGAGGGGCCTCGCTCAGCCGGCGGCGCGGGAGGCCATCCGGGCCTTGCGGGCCGCGAGCTTCTCGTCGAACTTGCTGGCCTCGCTGTCCAGGCCGTTCATGTAGAGCCCCAGCTCCTCCTGGGCGCGCAGGCCGTCCGGGCCGAGGCCCTCGATCTGGAGGACCTTGAGGAAGCGCAGGACGGGCTGGAGGACGTCGTCGTGGTGGATGCGCATGTTGTAGATCTCGCCGATCGCCATCTGCGCGGCCGCCCGCTCGAAGCCCGGCATGCCGTGTCCGGGCATCCGGAAGTTGACCACGACGTCCCGCACCGCCTGCATGGTCAGGTCGGGGGCGATCTCGAAGGCCGCGCCGAGCAGGTTGCGGTAGAAGATCATGTGCAGGTTCTCGTCGAGCGCGATGCGGCTCAGCATCCGGTCGCAGACCGGGTCGCCGGACTGGTGGCCGGTGTTGCGGTGCGAGATGCGGGTGGCGAGCTCCTGGAAGGCCACGTACGCGACGGAGTGCAGCATCGAGTGCCGGTTGTCGGACTCGAAGCCCTCGCTCATGTGCGCCATCCGGAACTGCTCCAGCTTGTCCGGGTCGACGGCGCGCGAGGCCAGCAGGTAGTCGCGCATCACGATGCCGTGGCGGCCCTCCTCGGCGGTCCAGCGGTGCACCCAGGTGCCCCAGGCGCCGTCGCGGCCGAAGAGGCTGGCGATCTCGTGGTGGTAGCTCGGGAGGTTGTCCTCGGTGAGCAGGTTGACGACGAGGGCGATCTTGCCGATGTCGGTGACCTTGGACTGCGACGGCTCCCAGGCCTCGCCGTCCTCGAAGAAGCCGGGGAAGTTGCGGCCGTCGGACCAGGGCACGTACTCGTGCGGCATCCAGTCCTTGGTGACCTTCAGGTGCCGGTTGAGCTCCTTCTCCACGACCTCTTCCAGCGCGTAGAGCAGCCGTGCGTCGGTCCACCCTGCCGAGCTGCCGAGGGAGGGAGAGGTGAGCGTCACGGGAACTCCTGGGGACGGAGAGGGGGGCATACGGGCATACCTACGGATTCGTAGGTTACGAGACCGTAGGTTAAGCCTCCGTAAGGCGTCGGCCAAGCCCGTCCCGGCGATGTCCGGTTACGTTCCGTTATGTACGCTGCTCCGGCGGGGTGCCGGAGACGCAGGTCACGTCCGGATCGGCCTTCGGGGGTCCCGTGGCCGACTACGCAGCGCAGACGCCCGGCGGCTCAGAGCAGATGATCGGCGGCTCGGAGCAGACGCGCTCGGCGGCTCGGCGCAGACGTCCCGGCGGCTCGGCGCAGGTGCCCCGGCGGGCTCGAAGCAGATGATCGGCGGGCTCAGAGCAGATGATCGGCCGCGCCGGCCTTCACCGCCGAGATGAGCGCCCGCAGCGCCTCGACGGAGTCGCTGACGTACGCGTCGGGGGAGAGCGTCGAGCCGATGTAGGCCCGCCCGGCGCCGTCGAGGCCGAAGCGGAAGCAGTTGGCGCCCTCGCTGCAGAAGGCCTCGTTCCAGTCGATCGCGGCGGCGGCGGGGGCGGCGGGGGCGGGGGTCGTGACGTTCATGGTGTGGAGGTCCTTCACAGATCCTGGGATATGGCGCGGACGAAGGCGCGCGATTCGGTCGCGGACAGCGCGAGCCCGCGCAGCCGGTCCAGCAGGCCGCGGTACCGACGGAGTTGCATGTCGGTGTCCAGCAGGAGCGACCCGTGGGAGGAGTCGAGCTGCACGGTGTCGAGCTGCGGCACCGGCGCGGCCACGTAGGTGAACGACTGGCCCGCCCCCGGGAAACCCCCTGCGGCGAAAGGGATCACGCGTACGGAGACGGTGTCCCGCTCGGTGTGGTTCAGGATGTGCTCCAGCTGGGCCCGCGCGACCTTCGGTCCGCCGAACTGCATGCGCAGCGCCGCCTCGTGGATCACCGCCTCGTACCGCACCGGCCGGTCCCGGTCCAGGACCTCCTGGCGGCGCAGCCGCAGGGCGAGCCGGGCCTCCAGGTCGGGTTCCGGCAGCGGGGGGACGGCGGTGTCGAAGACCGCCCGGGCGTGCTCCTCGGTCTGCAGGAGGCCCGGGATGTGCGTGGTGACGGAGGTCTCCAACTCGGAGGCGTGGAACTCCAGTTCGGCGATGTCGAGGAGGGCGGGCGGCAGCAGTCCGCGGTGCTCCTCCCACCAGCCCCGGTCCCGCTCCTGGGCCATGCCGGCGAGGAGGTCGACGAGTCCGGTGTCCGGGCAGCCGTAGTTGAAGGCGAGGGTGCGGACGCGCTCGGCGCTGATCCCGAAGCGGCCCGACTCGATGTTCGGGATGCGGGTGCGGTCGACGCCCAGGAGGGCGGCGGCCTGCTGGGCCGACATCCCCGACTGTTCGCGCAGCCTGCGCAGTTCGCTCCCGAGGCGCTGCTGTCGCGCGGTCGGACTGCTCCTGGGTGGCACGCTCTGACTCCCTTTCGTTCCGTGACGCCGCGGCGCGGGTGGGGCGTCCATTTCGGCCGGAATGGAACGACTACCCGCAAGTAGTAGCACCGTGCTCCGGTCGTGCGCTACGGTCGGTAGCGCAAGTCTCACACGGGGCTACCGTTCCCGTGTGCGTGTACCCCCCATGCACCAGGAAATGTGAGCAAACCGATGAAGGGCGCCCTGCGTTGCCTCCCGACCGCCGTCCCGGCCGGGCCCATACCTCCCGCCACGGAGAACCTCAGCTACTCGATGCTGCTCCCCGGCGGCGCCTACTGCGCGGGACTCGCGCGGGAGGCGGTCCGCTCGCTCCTCACCCGGCACGGTCTGTCCGAACTCTGCGAGACCGCCACCCTCGCCGCCTCCGAACTCGTCTCCGCCGCCTACCGGTTCACCCCCGACCGGGAGATGGTCCTGCGCGTCCGCTGGCAGTTCGAGGCGCTGCGGATCGTCCTCTACGACCAGCACCCTGCCCATGCCTCACCGCACGCGGCCGAGGAATGCCGCGACCGCCGCAGCCGCAGCATGTGGCTGCTGGCCGCGGCGGTCGACGCGCACGGCGGGGACTGGGGACTCGCCCCCGTCCTCACACCCGGCGGAGGCACCAAGTCCTGGGCCTTACTCCACCGCTAGAACCAGACACCTAGACTCCGGCATCACTCCGGCGAGGGCTCGGGGCCGTCCCCCTGACCTCCTCCGCCGTCGTCGGCCGCAGCTCACCGTCGAGCAGCAGCCAGCGCGTGATCCCCAGGGACTCCAGGAACGCCACGTCGTGGCTCGCCACGATCAGCGCCCCCTCGTAGGCGTCGAGGGCCGCCGTCAGCTTCCGCACCGACGCCATGTCCAGATTGTTCGTCGGCTCGTCCAGCATCAGCAGCTGCGGAGCCGGATCCGCGAGGAGCAGCGCGGCCAGCGTCGCCCGGAACCGCTCCCCGCCCGACAGGGTGCCGACGGGCTGATCCGCCCGCGCCCCCCGGAACAGGAACCGCGCGAGCCGGGCCCTGATCGTGTTCGGCGTCGCCGTCGGCGCGAAGCGGGCCACGTTCTCCACCACGCTCAGCCCGTCGTCGAGCACGTCGAGCCGCTGCGGCAGGAAGCGGAGCGGCACCCGCGCGTCCGTCTCGCCCGCCAGCGGCTCCAGCTCACCGGCGATCGTCCGGAGCAGCGTCGTCTTCCCGGCGCCGTTCCGGCCGACCAGCGCGATCCGCTCCGGGCCGCGCAGCTCGAACGCGCCGCCGACCCTGGCCCCGTACCGCAGCTCGAGATCCCGCAGGTGCAGCACCTCGCGGCCCGGCGGCACCGAGGTGCGCGGCAGCTCGACCCTGATCTCGTCGTCGTCCCGTACCGCCTCCACGGCCGCGTCGAGCCGCTCCTTCGCCTCCGAGAGGCGCTCCGCGTGCAGCGTGCGC
Organism: Streptomyces sp. NPDC055815; assembly: GCF_053616475.1. NCBI lineage: Bacteria > Bacillati > Actinomycetota > Actinomycetes > Kitasatosporales > Streptomycetaceae > Streptomyces > Streptomyces sp. NPDC055815. Next base: position 29,585 of record NZ_JBSHDU010000010.1, read on the forward strand.
TGCTTGCCGGCCGAGACCTGGGCGTCACGCTTGCGGCCGTTCGCCACGATCTTGGGGACGACCTTGTTCTCGAAGCTCTTCTGCCCGTACCGCCTGCGACGCGCCAACTTCATGTGCGTCTCGGACAGTTCGCGCTTCTGACGCTGTACGTCGGCCTCGGCGACCCGCACCATCCGCTCCGCCGCCTCCTGTTCGGCGGCGAGCGCCGTCTCGTAGGCGGACCAGTTGCCGCCGTACCAGGCGACCTCTCCGTCCCGGAGATCGGCGATCTGGTCGACGCGCTCCAGGAGTTCACGGTCGTGGCTGACCACGACCAGGACCCCGGACCACTTCTCCACCGCCTCGTACAGCCGGGCGCGGGCGTGCAGATCCAGATTGTTGGTGGGCTCGTCGAGCAGGAGTACGTCAGGTCGGGCGAGCAGCAGCGCGGCGAGGCGCAGCAGCACGGACTCGCCGCCCGAGATCTCGCCCACGGTCCGGTCCAGGCCGACGTGGTCGAGCCCGAGCTGGTCGAGGACGGCCCGGGCCCGCTCCTCCACGTCCCAGTCGTCGCCGATCGTCGTGAAGTGCTCCTCGGCGGGGTCGCCCGCCTCGATGGCGTGCAGGGCGGCCCGCCTGTCGGCGATGCCGAGGATCTCGTCCACCCGGCGCCCGGTGTCCAGGACCAGGTTCTGCGGGAGGTAGCCGAGCTCGCCGTTGGCCCGGACGGTGCCGTCCTGCGGTGTCAGCTCGCCCGCGAGCAGCCTCAGGAGCGTGGACTTGCCGGAGCCGTTGAGCCCGACGAGGCCGGTGCGGCCGGGGCCGACGGTGAGCCGGAAGTCGTCGAAGACCTCGGTGCCGTCCGGCCAGGAGAAGGAGAGCGAGGTGCAGGTGAGGAAAGTGGGGTGATGCGCCATGGAGGCCTCCCGGTCGCGTACGCAGGGAAAAGGGGGCAACGCGAGAGACACCGGGGCGCGGGCAGTGTGGAGAACGGCTCGTACGCCGAGGTCGAGAACGGCACACGCGGCACAGGGGGCACGCGCGGCTCGGTGTCTCGCAACCTCAGACGAGCAACGTCCTTCTCCGATCGGGTGACGACAAGGTCAGGACCGACCGTACGCCGGGGAGCGGAGGGGCGGCAATCGATTTAACGCGGCCCCGGTCAGGGGCGTTCGCGGAACAGCTCCGCCAGGTCCTGGTCCCAGTCCAGGTACTGGTGCTCGCGCCCGGCCGGGACGAGGTGCTGCGAGCGCTCCAGGAAACGGCGCAGCTCTGAGGTCCGGACGTGGACCATCGCGACGCCTTCCGGGGCGTGGAACTCGACGACGGTGCGGTCGTAGCCGTACGGACGCAGGCGCACGTCCCCGACGCCGGCCGGGCGCTCGACCCCCTGGACGAGGAGCTCGCGCGCGAAGGCCCAGGAGACCTCGACGCCCTCCAGGGTCGCGGGCGGCGGGAAGGCCATGCTCACGGCGTACGGATCCTCCCGGTCGTACCGGAGGGTGGCGGGGACGGTCTCCATCCGGGGAGCGGATGCGACCAGACGGGCTTGCACGGCCTGCTCGATGACGGCGGACAAGACCGGCTCCTCTCACGCGGGCTTCGGATCCTGTGCGTCTCCCCGACACCAGGGCACCTGACACCCCTCTAGACGAGCGAAGCGCCGGGAACGTGCACTCGGCCCCCACGTGACCTGCGTCACCGGGGTCTCTGAATCGCGTCCGGCGCGGTCTCTTGGGTCGTCCGGCGCGGTCTCTTGGGTCGTCCGGCGCGAGGGTGGTCTTCGGCTGGTGCCGTCGGGCGTGTTTGCGCGTGTGGCTGGGGTGGGGTTGGTGCGTGTTCGTGGTGGGGCCGGGGTCAGCGTTGTTCGGGGACGTCGTCGTCGTCCGGTTCCGCGCAGGGGCCCGAGTGGTCGCAGTACGGCTGGTTCCCCGAGGCCCCGCAACCACAGAGCATCACCCGGGTCTCGTGGCGGTCGCCGTGGGCGCCGGTCACGACCAGGTCGCCCCGGACCACCAGCTGGCCGGAGGGCGTGCGGCGGACCGTGGTGGGGGAGTCCGGGGGCTCGGGCACGGCGTCCTCGGGGCGGTGGTGGTACTGGAGCGCCCCGGAGGGGCAGCGCCGGACGACCTCGGCGACCCGGTCCGCCTCGGCGGCGTCGGGCAGCACCCACGGGCGCCGCGACAGGTCGAAGACCTCCGGCAGGCCGTGGACGCACTCGGCCGCGTGGAGGCAGCGCCGCGGCTCGAACGTGACGGTGATGCCCTCGCCCTCGTACTCCTTGAGGCGGGGCCGTTCCTCCGTCGTCCCTTCACCTTCCGTCATGCGACCCAGCCTAGGAACCACCGGCCCGGGACGCACCCTGGACGGGGAGCGGCCCGGGGCACTAGCTTCCGGCGCCATGACGTCCATGGGGAAGACGAGACGAATGATGTCGGTGGGGCTGATCGGGGCGGCGCTCGCGCTGACCCTGGCCGCCCCGGCGCGGGCCGGGGAGACCCCCACGGCAGCGGCCGGCTGGCAGCTGACACCGACCGGTACCGACGCCCGCTTCCGGGGCCTCGCGCCGGTCGACCGCAGGACCGCGTGGGCCGCCGGCTCGAAGGGCACGGTGCTGCGCACCACCGACGGCGGCCGCAGCTGGCGCAACGTGTCGCCGGCCGGCGCGGGCGACCTGGAGTTCCGCGACGTCGAGGCCTTCGACGCCCGCCGGGCCGTCGTCCTCGCCATCGGGGAGGGCGAGGCTTCCCGGGTGCTGCGCACCGAGGACGGCGGCGCCACCTGGACCGAGTCCTTCCGCAACACCGACGCGCGGGCCTTCTACGACTGCATGACCTTCTTCGACCACCGGCACGGGCTCGCGATGAGCGATCCGGTCGACGGCAAGTACCGCATCCTGTCCACCCGCGACGGCGGCCGCTCCTGGCAGGTCCTGCCGACCGCCGGGATGCCCGACGCGCTGCCCGGCGAGGCCGGCTTCGCCGCGAGCGGCCAGTGCCTCGTGTCGGCCGGACCGCGCGACGTGTGGCTCGCGACGGGCGGCGGGGCCACCGCGCGCGTGCTCCACTCCGCGGACCGCGGACTGACCTGGACCGCCACGGACACGCCGATCCCGGCCGGAGACCCGGCCCGCGGCGTCTTCGGGCTCGCCTTCCGTGACCGTACCCACGGCATCGCCGTCGGCGGTGACTACCGCAAGGACCAGCCGTCCCCGCAGGCCGGCGCGGTCTCCGCCGACGGCGGCCGGAGCTGGCTCGCCTCGGCCACGCCGCCGCCCGCCTACCGCTCCGGCGTCGCCTGGCTCCCGCACAGCAGGACCGCCGCGCTCGCCGTCGGCCCGACCGGCACCGACCTCACCACCGACGGCGGCCGCACCTGGCGCACGGTCGACACCGGCTCGTACGACACGGTCGACTGCACCCCGGACGGCTCCTGCTGGGCCTCCGGCGAGAAGGGCCGCATCGCCCGACTGACCCCCTAAGGGCACTGGGTCCTGTCCGGGCGATCCAGGTGGGCCCGGACAGGACCTGGCACGGGTCACCTGGCGCCGGGGTGCGCGAGCCCGTCCATGATCAGGGTGAGCAGGTGGTCGCGGCGGGCGGCGATCGAAGGCGCCTGGTCGGCGATCCAGCTGAGGGCGTTGGCCAGGGCGAACAGGTCGGTGCCGTCCACATCGGGGCGGATCCGCCCGGTTTGCTGGGCCGCCCGCAGCAGTCGGCCGCCGGCCTCGCGCATGGCCACGCACGAGGCGTGCAGGGCCGAGTCCGGGTCGTCGAGCGTGGCCATCAGCGAAGCCGGCAGTCCTCGGAAGGCGCCGGCGCGGAAGGTGAACTCGCCGAGCCATTCGGCCAGTGCCCGCTCCGGCGGCGGGGACGCGTCAAGCAGTCGGCCGGCCTCCTCGGTCAGCTGGTCGAAGCCGGTGCGCAGCAGGGTTTCCAGCAGGGCGTCGCGGGTCGGGAAGTGCCGGTAGAGCGTGCCCAGTCCGACCCCGGCCCTGCGGGCGACGTCCCGTAGCGAGGCCTGGGTGCCCTCTTCGCTGACGACCTCACCTGCGGCTTTGAGGATGCGCTCGCGGTTGCGGTGTGCGTCGGCGCGCTGCCCCTGCGGGGCGGGTCCATCTGGCATGGGAATTCCTGACATTGACAACCGGAGCACTGCTCCGGTTACTATGCGGAGCAGTGCTCCGGATTCTATCTGGACGGGGTGCGTCATTCGGCGTCTGGGGGAACGGCATGGGGACAGCGACGATGTGGGCCGTGCGGGTGCACGCCTTCGGCGAGCCCGGGCAGTTGGTGTACGAGGAGGTGCCGCGGCCTGTGGCAGGGCCGGGCGAGGTGCTGGTACGGGTCCATGCGGCCGGCGTCAACCCGCCCGACTGGTACGCGCGCCGGGGCTTCGCGAACATCCCGGAGGCGATGCGTCCGGTGTGGCCGCTGCCGTTCACACCGGGCTCCGACATCTCCGGTGTGATCGCGGGCGTGGGCGCAGGGGTCACGGAGTGGCAGGTCGGCGACGAGGTGTTCGGACTGGTGAACTTCCCCGGCCGGGCCTCGGGGTACGCCGAGTTCACGACCTCGCCCGCCGCGCACCTCGCGCGCAAGCCGGCCGCGCTGGGGCATGTGGAGGCCGCGGCCGTACCGATGGCAGGTCTCACCGCCTACCAGTTCATCGTCGAGCACCTGCGCCTCACACCGGGCAGCACGGTCCTGGTCAACGGCGCGGGTGGAGGAGTGGGCCACTTCGCCGTGCAGTTGGCCAAGGCCGCGGGCGCCGCGCAGGTGATCGCCGTGGCCTCTGGACGTCACGAGGCGTTTCTGAAGGACTTGGGCGCCGACCGGTTCGTGGACTACACCCGGGCCGCGGTCGAGGACGTCGTACGGGAGGTGGACGTACTGATCGACACCGTCGGCGGCCCGGACGGCCACCGCTTCCTGCCGGTGGTGCGGCAGGGCGGCTTCATCGCCCCCGTCTACCTCGGGGAGTACCACCGCGAGCGCGCCGCGCAGCTCGGCATCACGGTGGGTGGATGGCAGGTGCGCTCCCACGGGGAGCACCTGGCCGAGCTGGCACGCTTGATCGATGTCGGCCGGCTACGAGTCGGCATCGACAGCGTCTTCCCGCTGAGCGCGGCGGCGCAGGCCCACACACGCGCCGAACAGGGCCACCTGCAGGGCAAGATCGTCCTCCAGGTGGCCGCCTGAAACCCCTCCGGCCGGCCATGGGCGGAGCCGGATCGTGAGGGCTGCTGCTGTCTGGGCGGCACCGGCCGTCCGCGCTCAGCGCCTAGGAGGGCAGCTGCTCCCGGTACGCGGCGATTCCGTCGGCCGTCTTGGTCGCGTAGAACTCCGTGATCCGGTACGCGCACACGCCCTCGACGCTGAACGGGTCGGCCGCCGTGATCCTCTCGATCTCCGCGCGGTCGACCCCGGCGGCCAGGATGACCCCGCCGTCCCGCGGGTTCTTACGGCCCGACGCCAGGAACACGCCCTCGGCGTAGCGCGCGTCCAGCCACTCGACGTGCGCGTCCATCAGGGCGTCCACCCGCTCGACGGGCGCGGTGTAGGTCAATTCCAGTACGAACATGATCGCCAGGCTACCCGCCGCCACCCCGGGCGCCCGTTCGGCGTACGACTGTTCCCGTATCGGGCGACCGGGCGCGCCGCCGCCCCGGGAACCCCCGACGACGCTGTTCCAATGAGCGGCACCGGCGCTCCGGATCCCCCGGGGCCCCCTCCTGCCCAGGAGCCCCTGTGAAGCGTTCCTCCTCCCTGCGCACGCGCGTCGTCGTCGGCGCCTCCCTGATCGTCCTCGGCCTGGGCGCGGCCACGGCCGCGCCCGCGACCGCGGTGTCGGGTCCGGGCGAGGTGAAGGACAAGAACGTCGTCCAGACCGCGCACCTCACCGAAGAGGCCGCCCTCAAGGCCGCCCGGGTCGCGCTCGCCGCGGCCGAGGGCGACGGTCAGCACGTCAGCGTCGCCGTCGTGGACCGCGACGGCAACACCATCGTCCACCTGCGCGGCGACGGCTCGGGCCCGCACACCTTCGAGTCGGCCCGGCGCAAGGCGTACACCGCCGCCTCCTTCAACGCCCCGACCTCCGTCCTGGTCGGCCGCCTCCAGCAGAACCCGACCCTGGCCGACATCCCGGGCACCCTCTTCCTCGCCGGCGGCCTCCCGATCCACTACCACGGCGCCCCGATCGCCGGCATCGGCGTCGCGGGAGCCCCGAGCGGCCTCTTGGACGAGCAGTACGCGGCGGCGGGCATCGCGGCCATCAGCCACTGACCCACGGGGTGGCCAGGGCGGCCACCACCTCCCGTCCGGGGGTGTCAGGGGCTTCGCTCAGCGAAGACCACGCTTCTCGCGTTCGGCCTCGACCAGTTCCTCCATGAGGTCCTCCGGGTCCACCGTGTACGCGGTGTCATCGAGGGAGTCGTGGTCCCGGGCGCCCAGTGGCAGGCCGAGCGCGGCGAGTTCGGCGGCGAGCCGTCCGAACGCGTCGCGCTCGTCCTCGTACCTCGCCCGCTCGGCGGCGGCCCCCTCGGCCAGGGTGCGGCCGGCCATGCCCCAGAACGTGAACTCGGTGTCCAGTTCTATGAGGCGCCAGGCGCGCTCCGAGGGTTCGTCGGGGTGCAGCCAGTAGCCGATCCACCCCTTTCCGCCCTTCGCCACGAGCTTGACGTGCCTGGCCATCTCCGCGGCTCCGGCGTTCACCGCCTGCATCTCCGGGTCCGCGAGTTCCTCTTCGCTCAGACAGCTGGTGTCCAGGAGCGGGTGGACCTCTCCCGCCTCGAAGAATTCGAGGCCGAGGAGGCGGGTGAAGTCGGTGCGGCCTTCCCACTGGGCCACCAGCAGCACGCGCAGATCGTCGGGTATCGGTCGGCCGTCCAGCCGCTCGCGGGAGAACTCGGCGAGCCGTGCGTCGTCCATGCGTCCTCTCCAGAGGTCGAGGCCAAGATCCTCGCCTCAACGTAACAGCGGGGTCCGACAGGAGGCCCTGGAGGCCGGTGACCCCAGGCCTCCCCGTGATGCGGGACCGGAAGAGGTCCTAGGGTGACCCGCATCATGACGATCATCGAGATTCCGGCGGGCTGGCCCGCAGACGAAGCTGCCGCGCGCGCCGTCCAGCAGGAGCTGCGCGGGCGGCTCGTGCGCGACGAGGAGGGGCCCGCGGTCGGCGAGGGCCATGTCACCGGCCTCGACGTGGCCTACGACGACGAGCGGGACCTCGTCGCCGCCGCGGCCGTCGTGCTCGACGCGCGAACCCTGGACGTGGTGGAGGAGGCCACGGCGGTCGGCCGGGTCTCCTTCCCGTACGTCCCCGGGCTCCTCGCCTTCCGCGAGATCCCGACCGTGCTCGCCGCGCTCGACACCCTCACCGCCGACCCGGGCCTCCTCGTCTGCGACGGCTACGGCCTCGCCCACCCCCGCCGCTTCGGACTCGCCAGCCACCTCGGGGTGCTCACCGGACGGGCGTCCATCGGCGTCGCCAAGAACCCCTTCACCTTCACCTACGAGCAGCCCGGCCCCACCCGCGGCGACGCCGCCCCGCTCCTGGCCGGGGGAGAGGAGGTGGGCCGGGCCCTGCGCACCCAGTCCCGGGTGAAGCCGGTGTTCGTGTCGGTCGGCCATCGCGTCTCCCTCGCCAACGCCTGCGCCCACACCCTCCACCTCGCGCCGCGCTACCGGATCCCGGAGACCACCCGGCACGCCGACTCGCTCTGCCGCCGGGCACTCAAGGAGGCACTCGGGTCCGTCTGAGTACGCGTACGGATTCCCGTTCGCCGCCCGGCCCGGCAGAGTGGGGTTCATGACAACTCCCCTTTCCGCTCCGCCGCGTTCGACCGGGCGCGGCCTGACCCTGGTCCTCGCCACCGCCGGAGTGCTCGCCCTGGCCTGGACCTGCGCCATCCTGTACGTCCTCACCAGCTGGACGCTCGGGTGATCGGGCGGCTGCGGTGCGTCGTCCTCGACTGCCCCGACGCCCTCGAACTCGCCGCGTTCTACCGGAAGTTGATCGGCGGCGAGGTCGAGAGCCCCGATCCCCGCTGGGCCGTCGGCGAAGGCTCCGCCGTCCTGCGCGGCGCGGACGGCCCGGTCCTCGCCTTCCAGGGCGTCGCCGACCACCGTCCGCCCGTGTGGGGAGCGCCCGAGCAGCAGTTCCTCCTCGACGTGCGGGTCGACGACCTGGCCGCCGCGCACGAGGCCGTCGTCGCCCTCGGAGCCGTACCGCTCGACGGGGAGACCGGCGAGGCCCTCTGGCGCGTCTACGCGGACCCGGCGGGCCACCCGTTCAGGCTCGTACGGCCCTGACCGGCGCGGTCGGCGGAACAGCGGGACCGGCGCGGTCGGCGGAACGGCGGGACCGGTGGGGCCGGCGGAACAGCGGGACCGGCGGGACCGGCGGACCGGCGGGACCGGTGGGGCCGGGGCCTGCCCGGACCCCCTGTCCGCGGCGAGGTGGATCCCGGTGGTCAAGGTGCTTCCTGCCGGAACTCGCCGAGATCGCGGACGACGGTGGCGAAGGCGCGGATCATGTCGTTCTCGGTCTCGCCGCGCCAGACGAGGCCGTAGGTCAGCGCGTGCATGTCGGGGATGGGCAGCCACGAGACGTCCGGGCGGGCCCAGAAGCGGCGCACGTGGGCGGGGAAGGCGATGACCGCCTCGCCGCTGGTGACCACCCCGAAGATGTCGTCGGTGGTTTCGACCTCGGGGGCGCGCACGATGGTGCGCCCCTTGGGAGTGTGCGGCGGGGTGTAGGCGTCGGCCCAGTAGTCGGGGAGGTCGGGGGCCATGACGTGCGGGAAGTCGCCGAGCATCTCCAGGACCGCCGAGGACCGTCCGGCGAGTTCGTGGTCGAGCCCGACGGCCAGCAACCTGGTGTCGGTGAACAACGCGGGGCCGGCGACCAGGTCGGGTTCCAGGACGGGGAGCCAGGCGACCAGGATGTCCATGTCACCCCGGCGCAGGCCGGCGAAGGGCTCGTAGAACGGCGCGTGACGGATTCTCAGCCCCCACTGCGGGTGGCGGCTGCGGAAGGTCTCCCAGTAGGGGCGGAGGTCGTAGGCGTTGCCGGGGATCATGCCGATCCGCAGCACGTCGATCTTGCCCTGGGCCGCGAGCCTGGCGCGCTCCAAACTCTCCTGCAGTCCCCGGTAGATCGGAGCGAGGTCCATCCGCAGCTGGGCGCCGGCGGACGTGAGCTGTACGTTGCGACTGTCGCGCAGGAACAGCTCCGCGCCGATGCCGCGCTCCTGCTTCTTGATGGCCTGGCTGACCCGGGCCACCGAGACGCGCAGCCGCTCGGCCGTACGGCCGAAGTGGAGCTCCTCGGCGAGCGTCAGGAATATCTCGATGTCCCGCAGTTCCACGCGTCCCCACCCCGTTGACCAGCGGCTCGGCCCCGTCCGAGCGGCAGTCAGCGTGGCACACCAGGGCACCCCTCGCAATGCGAAAACGATCTTCGTGGGACGCCGTTGTGGCGAGAGGTTCCCAGTTCGGAGGGCTGCCCTGAGGGCGGGTTCGTCAACTCCTGGGTTAACAACCGTTGCACGTTCGGCTGTTGATCCCTCGTCACGGTGACGTGAAGCTTGATCCGTTCCCAGAGCAAGCAGGCGAAAGAGCAACGCCGACATGCCCGTTCCCACCGTCGGGGAGTACCGACCGCGATGAACATCGTCGCTTCCACCGTGACGCTGAGCGTCGCGGATCCGGCCGCCTCCGGTCGCTTCTTCACCACGCACCTCGGTTACCGGGAGGTGCTGGCGGACGAGGAGTACGTGGTCCTCGGCCGCGACGACGCGGCGCCGGACGTGCTGTTACGGCAGCGCGACCTCGAACTGCCTCCCGGCCCCGGGCCGGTCGGGGTGCTGGTGTCCTTCTCCGTGACCGACGTCGCCGCCGAGTACGAGCGGCTGCGGCGGGAAGGCGCCCACATCACCGCCCCGCTGCACCACGAGCCCTGGGGCGAGCACCTGTTGGAGCTCACCGACCCCAACGGCATCGTGATCCAGCTCGCGGAGTGGATTCCCCCCGCCGGCACCTGACCTTCCGTCGCGCGGTCGTTCCGTGGCGCCGATCGTCACGTGCCGCCCGAGATCGCTTCGGTATGCGCGCGGAGGATCTCACGGGCCTGCATCGCGGTCCGCCCGCACTCGGAGACGAAGTCGAGGACGCGAACGATGTTCCCGAGGCGCGCGGCGGCGGCGCTGTGGGGCCCGAGGACACCGATGCCCTGCCGCGCGGTCTCGACGAGATGGGCGGTGGAGCGGGCGGCCGCCATCATCGTCCGGTACCAGACCTCGTCGTCGACGGTGTAGCGCTCGCGGCCGCGTTCACCACGTTCCCGGCGGATGAGGCCCTGGCTGTCGAGGAACGCGACCGCCTTGGAGACGGATGCCGGGCTGACCTGGAGGTGTCGGGCGAGTTCGGCTGCGGTGAGGCTGCCGGCCTCGGCGAGGGTGAGGCAGGCCATGACGCGGGCCATCATCGCGGGCAGGCCCGTGGCCACGAGGACGCCGGTGAGCGTCTCCTCGTACTCCCGCACGGCGTCGATGTCGCCTCCGCGGGCGGGCGGGCGCGCCTGCGGGCCTCGGGGAGTGCTCCGCCTTCGGCGGCTGGCCCGGCGTTCGGTGGCGCGGTGGGCCAGGTCGGCGCGGTAGGCGGTGGGACCACCGTTGCGCATCACCTCCCGCGTGATGGTCGAGGCCGGACGGTCGAGACGCCTGGCGATCTCCGCGTAGGCGAGGCCGTCGGCCAGCCCCAGCGCGATCCGCCGACGTTCCTGCTGAGTGAGCCTGCCTCCTGGCACCGGGGTCTCCCTTCACGTTCCCTGAGGCATCGAACCTAGCGTTCACTGTCCACTCAATGCAACGAGCGGCACTGCCTTCGTTGCATTAGGTTTCAATCCGTTGCAACGAATAATGGGCATCTACCTGCAGAGATATGCCTAGTTGGCAAACTTGATATTGCGGAATCAGTAAAGGCAACGTAGCGTTTCTGTCATCAGAAACAACGACGCACAGGAGAGCACCATGCAGAAGTTCGACACCCCCGCCCCGGTCTCCGTCATCCTCGACATCCCCGCCGGGCGGCTCCGGTTCACCGCCGCCGACCGCACCGACACCACGGTCGAGGTCCTGCCCCTGGACGCCTCGAAGAGCCGCGACGTGAAGGCGGCGGAGCAGACCGAGATCGCCTACGCCGACGGCGTCCTGCGGATCGAGGCGCCGGAGGCGAAGAACCGGGTCCTCGGCAGCTCCGGTTCGGTCGAGGTGACCGTCCAGCTGCCCGCCGGCTCCAGCGTCCGGGCGACGGCGGCCGACGCCGAACTCCTCGGCGACGGACGGCTCGGCGACGTCACCTTCGAGAGCGCGAACGGCGCCGTCAAGCTCGACGAGACCGCGAGCGCCCACCTCACCCTCCTCGCCGGCGACATCAGGGTCGGTCGCCTCGGCGGCCCCGGCGAGATCAGCACCGAGAAGGGCGACATCCACGTCACCGAAGCCGTGCACGGCGTGGTGACGCTGCGCACCGTGTCCGGCGACCTGACCATCGGCGCCGCCCACGGAGTCTCCGCCGCCCTCGACGCCGGCACCACGCTGGGCCGGATCCACAACACCCTTCAGAACGCCGACGGCACCCCCGCCCTGACCATCCACGCCACCACCGCCCACGGCGACATCACCGCCCGCAGCCTCTGACGCCCCATCACGTCCGCGCACGGCTCGCCGGGCGACCGGCGTCTACCCCAGGCCCTCATCGCCCCCTCACCCCCCGCCGCACCGGCTCCACCGTGGCGTCGCCACACCCGGAAACGGCACCCAGGAAGGACAACAAGAATGAGCACCACCCAGGACTACCAGGCGGCGGAGCAGCTCCTCCACCGTCCCGCCCGCCCCGGCGAGCTCGTCGTCGGCGACAAGGTCAGGCCGCAGTGGATCGACGGCGGCGCCCGGTTCTGGTACGCGGTGAGCAACGGCGTCGGCAGACGGTTCGTCCTGGTCGACCCGGCGGCGGGCACGCGCGAGCCGGCCTTCGACCACGCCAGGCTCGCCGCGGCACTGGCCACCGCCTCCGGGCAGCAGGTCGACCCCGAGGCCCTGCCGCTCATGGCCATCGAACCGACCGCGAACGCCGTGGAGTTCGCCGCCCTCGGTGCGTACTGGCGCTGCAGCCTCGACGACTACACCTGTGAGCCGGCCGAGTTCACACCGCCGGGCAGCCCGCTGGAGGTGCCGTCTCCCGACGGCAAGGTCGCGGTCTCCCGGCGGGGACACGACCTGTGGGCGCGCTCACTGTCCGACGGCCGCGAGTGGGCGCTGACCACCGACGGCGCGCCCGACCACCAGTACGGCACCGGCCCGGACTGCACGGCGAACGGCACCCTGCTCCGGAAGATCGGCCTGCCGCACATGCCGCCCGCGGTGGCCTGGTCGCCCGACTCGACGAAGGTGCTGGCGCACCGGACCGACGAGCGCGAAGTCCGGGAGACCCACCTGGTGGAGGCGCGGCCCGCCGACGGCACGGCCCCCGTGCTGCACACCCAGCGGTACGCCTACGCCGGGGACGAGACCATGCCGCAGGCCGAACTGGTCGTGCTGGACGTCGCCTCGGGCAGGGTGGTCCGCGCGCAGGCCGAGCCGCTGCTCATGCCGCAGATGTCGCCGATCGCCATCAAGTGGGCGTGGTGGGCCCAGGACGGCTCGGCGGTGTACTACCTGGCCCGCCCCCGCGACCTGCGCACGCTCTCCCTGCACCGCCTCGACCCGGCGACCGGCGAGGTCACCACCGTGCTCAGCGAGAGCGGCGACACCCGGGTCGAGCCCAACCAGTGGCTGTACGAGCCGCCGATCGTCCGGGTGCTCGCCGACGAGGTGCTCTGGTATTCACAGCGGGACGGCTGGGGCCACCTCTACCGGTACGACCTGCACACCGGAGAGCTGCTCGGGCAGGTCACCTCCGGGCCGTGGGCGGTGCGGCAGATCCTGCGCGTCGACGAGGCCGAGCGGGTCGTGTACTTCACCGCCTCCGGGCTGGTCGACGAGGACCCGTACCGCCGCACGGTGTGCCGGGTCGGCCTGGACGGCGCCGGCTTCGCCAAGCTGACGGACGACGAGCTGGACCACGTCGTCACCCCGGCGGACGGCCAGGAGTACTTCATCGACTCCGCGTCCACCGTCGACACCCCGCCGGTGACCCGCGTCCGCGACTGGACCGGGCGCGTGCTCGTCGAGCTGGAGCGCGCCGACATCGACAAGCTCACCGCCACCGGCTGGACGCCGCCGGAGCGGTTCCGCGTCAAGGCGGCCGACGGGGTGACGGACATCTACGGCGTGCTGTACCGGCCGCGCGGGTTCGACCCCGCCCACCGCTACGCCGTGGTGGACAACGTCTACCCCGGCCCCCAGGTCAACCGGGTCGCCCCGTGCTTCGACCCCGGCGGCATGGGCATGGACGCCGAACCCCTCGCGGCCCTTGGCTTCGTGGTGGTGGCGCTGGACGGCCGCGGCACCCCGGGACGGAGCAAGGCCTTCCACGACGCCTCCTACGGCCACCTGGCCGACGCGGGCAACCTGGCCGACCACGTCGCGGCGCTGCGGCAACTGGCCGAGACCCGGCCGTGGATGGACCTGGACCGGACCGGCGTGTTCGGCCACTCCGGCGGCGGGTTCGCCGCGGCGCGGGCGATGCTGGACTTCCCCGAGGTGTTCAAGGCCGGCGTCGCCCTCTCCGGCTCGCACGACGCCCCCCACTTCAACCTCGGCTTCGTGGAGACCTACGACGGGGCGGACAACCCCGAGGCATGGGCCCGCACGTCCAACGTGGACCTCGCGGACCGGCTCGAGGGCAAGCTGCTGCTCGTCCACGGCGAGATGGACGACCAGGTCCACCCGCACCACACCCTGCGGCTGGCCGACCGCCTCGTCGCCGCCGACAAGGACTTCGAGCTGCTCCTCGTCCCCGGCGCCGAGCACACGCTCATCGACTGCATCGCCTACGTCCGCAAGCGCAGCTGGGACTTCCTGGTCCGCGAGCTGATGGGCACCCAGCCCCCGGCCTACCGCCCCGCCCCCATCGCCCTCGGCCCCGAGCTGCTCGCCGAGCTGTTCGCCTGAGTGCCGCGCCCCTGAACAGCACGACTCTGGCCGACGGACCGTCAACCCCCTGCGGGGCGGCGGTCCGTCGGCCGGGTGCTGGTTCAGGCGGAGGCGACGTGCTCGGCGAACGCCTGCGGGTTGTCGAGCATGATGTTGTGTCCGGCGTCCGGGACGGTGACGACCCGGACGCCGGCGGCTGCCAGCTCCGCCGTACCCGTCGGCGGCTGCGAGTGCGCCCCGATGAGCAGCGTCCGCGGGATCGTCAGCTCCGCGAGCAGGGTGCGGGCCGACGGGGTCGCCCCCGCGCGCAGACCGAACGCGCTGCGGTGCAACGCGACGGGGTCGGCCAGACGCATCGTCGCCGCCCACAACGGCTCGACCCGCTCCAGGAATCGGGCCATCCCGCCGTCGGCGAACTCGGCTTCGGTGAAGGTCGTGACACCGACGGTGCCGCGCGCCGGCGGGGGGACCGGATCGAGGGCGGGCTCGGCCAGGACCAGCCGGGAGACCAGGTCCGGCCGCCGGCCGGCCAGCACGATCGCCACGGCGCCGCCCATGCTGTGGGCGACGACCTCGGCGCCCACGACACCGGCCGCGTCCAGCGCGCGGGCCAGGGCGTCGGCGTGGTCCTCCAGCCGGTAGCCGAAGTCCGCGGGCCGGTCACTGAGCCCGAACCCCAGGAGATCCGTCATCAGCGTGCGCCGTCCGGCCAGCGGGGGCAGGGTCATCGCATGGGTGAAGTACGCCGCCGCCTGTCCGCCGGCGCCGTGGACGCACACCCGGGCCGGTTCCTCTCCGCCGATCTCCACCCAACGGATCCGGGCATCGCCCGGTCCGGCTATCGCGTCTCGCACGCTTCCTCGCAGTCGGTCAGGTCTTCTTCGGAGGGCCCTCTCCAGGGGAGTCAGGCCGGCTGGTAGGTGAGGTCCAGTACGCCGGTGGAGAAGGTGGCCGAGCGGGCGAGCCGGAGCGGCACCCGGGCGGTACCTTCCGGGAACAGGCGCAGCCCGGTGCCGAGCACGATCGGGTGGACCAGCAGCCGCAGTTCGTCGACGAGCCCGGCCACCAGCAGGGTGCGGGTCAGGGCGATGCTGCCGCTCAGGCTGATGGTGCCGCCCGGCTGCTGCTTGAGGTCCTTGACCGCGGTGACGACATCGCCCTCGATGAGGGTGGAGTTGTTCCAGTCGGTCCGGGTCAGTGTGGTGGAGGCGACCAGCTTGCGGATGCCGTTGATGGCATCGGCCATCTCGCCGCTCCGCTGCGGCCAGACCGCGGCGAACGACTCGTAGGTCCTCCGGCCCAGCAGCAGCGTGTCGGCCCCGGCGAACATCTCACCGACGGCGGCTTCCATCTCGTCGTTCAGGTACGGGAAGTGCCAGGTGTCGGGCGCCTCCACGACGCCGTCCAGCGAGATGAACAGCCCGGTCGTGATCTTGCGCTGTGCGGTCATGAGTTTTCTCCTCGCAGCAGTCTCGGGGTCTTCGAACCCGACTCGCCCATGCCGATCAGGTCCGGGGCCAGCAGCCGGCCCGGTTCGCCGACGGCGGGGAGGACGTCCCGCCACAGGTGCGAATGCCGGCGGGAGTTCACCGGAACGCGGGGGCGGTGCGGGCGGCCCAGTCGGCGAAGGCGCGCGGCGCCCGGCCGAGGACGCGCTCGACGTCGGGGCTCGTCCCCTGTTCGGCGGGCAGTGGCTCGCCGAGGATGGCGAGGGTGCCCTCCACCACCGGCTCGGGCATGAAGGCCAGCATCTGCGCGCGGGCCTCCTCGCGGGTCTGCTCGACGAACCGCACCGCGGCGCCCAGGGCGTCGCCGATCGCCTCGGCCCGCTCGCGCGGGGTGACCGGGGCCGGTCCGGTGAGGTCGTACGTACGGCCCGCGTGGCCGCCCTCGCGCAGGACCACGGCCGCGACCTCGGCGACGTCCGCCGGGTCGACGGTGGGCAGCCCGACTTCGCCGAACGGCGCCGCGGCCGTGCGCTCCGCACGGATGGACTCGGCCCAGGCGAAGGCGTTCGAGTTCAGCCCTCCGGAGCGCAGAACCGTCCATTCGAGGCCCGAGCGGCGCACGGCGTCCTCGAACGCCACGGGGTGTCGGTAGACCCCCGGCCGCGTCCCGGCCCCCTGGGAGGACAGCAGGACGACGCGCCGCACTCCGGCCGCCTCGGCGAGGCCGAGGATGCCCTCCGGGTCCTCTCCCGCGACGAGCAGGAACAGCGCCTCGGCCCCTTCGAGGGCGGAGGCAAGGCTCGGCGGATCGGCGAGGTCCGCCGCCACATGACGTACACCGTCCGGCAGTTGGGCCCGGCGACGGGAGACCGCCGTCACCCGCTCGCCGGCTCCGACGAGGATCCGTACGAGTTCCTTGCCGACATTCCCGGTTGCACCCGTCACAACAATCACGAAAACCCCTGGTCTGTAGGTGACGCGGCAGGGTGCTGCGGCCGCCACAAAGGTGGACGCGCGGGGGTGAGGAGCCGCTTCTCGACTGCACCACCCGCCGTCTTGACGTGGGGAAGGCTATGTTTCGCTCATGTAGGGGTCAATCAAGTCGAGGCCGCAATGGGCCGAATCCCCAGGTCGGAGCCATTGAATTGCTGCAATGGGAATGCCGGTGAATGCACAGCCCGGAAACGCGCGCCGTTTGCCGTGCACGATTGCATTCACCGACAGGTCCATTGCAATAAATGCGCGCCCATGGCCCGCAGATCGGGATTGCTCAAGCCTGTTGACGCCTAGCCCCGGTGCGCCACCCGGAAGCGGATGCCCGCCGCCTGCAGGCGCTTCGTCAGGGCGTCGCCCATCGCCGCCGCCGTCGTCACCTGGCCCGCCGTCTTCGGCAGGGGGTCGAAGGCGAGGCAGAGGGCTGACTCGGCGAGCATCCTCGCCGTCTCGTCGTAGCCCGGGTCGCCGCCCGACACCTCGGTGAAGACCCGCCGTCCGCCGCCCTCGCCGACGAAGCGGACCGAGAACCAGCTGCGGGCGCGCCGCTCGGCCGACGGGCCCTCGCCCGCGGAGCAACGCTCCATCAGCCAGGAGCGGACCGGCGGGAGTTGGGCCGCGGCGACGCCCGCGCCGACGACGGCCGTGCCCCCGAGTGCCATCGGGAGGGTCTTCACGGAGGCGTAGTGCCGGTAGCGGAAGTCCGGCCCGTAGCGTTCGAGGGCCGCCGCCGAGCGGGCCACGACCTGCGGGTCGAGCGTCGGCAGCGGCAGGGCCCAGGTGCCCGTCTCCCGGCTGAACCGGGGCCCGCCGAGCGGCGCGCGGGCCCGGCGGCCCACCAACCGCGGTTCGTGCAGCCGCCGTTCGTGCGCGGCCCGCAGTATCTGACGGCCCCGGCCGAACGCGGTCAGCGCCGAGGCGAAGGTGCCGCCGGAGAAGGCGGCCCCGGCCCGGACGAAGCCGTCGACGCGCAGCGGTACGTCCTCCGGCAGCTGGCGGACGGTGAAGTACACGCCCAGGTCGTGCGGGACGGAGTCGAAGCCGCAGGCGTGCACGATGCGGGCGCCGGTCTCGCGGGCCCGCGCGTCGTGCCGTACGAACATGAGGTCCACGAACTCGGCCTCGCCCGTCAGGTCCAGATAGTCCGTGCCCGCCTCCGCGCAGGCCGCGACCAGACCCTCGCCGTACCAGACGTACGGGCCGACGGTCGTGGCCACCACTCGCGCGGATTCGGCCAGTGCGCGCAGCGAGCCGGGGTCGTCCGAGTCCGCGACGACCAGAGGAAGCTCGGCGAGGTGCGGCCGGCCGGCGGCGAGCCGCTTCCGCAGGGCCTCCAGCTTGCCGGGGCTGCGCCCGGCGAGCGCCCAGCGGCAGTCCGCCGGGGCGTGCTCCGCCAGGTACTCCGCGGTGAGCTCGCCCACGAAGCCGGTCGCCCCGAAGAGCACCACGTCGTACGGTCTGGCCCCGGTCTCGCGTCCCACGCCCGCCCCTGTCTCCATCAAGCCCCTCGTCTCGGCCGTACCGCGCCGCCGCGCGCGGTTGTCGTCGGCGGAGGATAGCGGAAGTCCGCCCCCGCGCATTTTCCAAGCGCTTGCTCGGCCGGGGGGCTTGTGCCGAGTGGAACACGTTCCTAGCATCTCCGGTGTTACATCATTGGTGTCACACACTCCTGGGGGCTCGATGAGCACGACGCACACCGCCCGCAACGGCCCGCTGACGGGCGTGCGCGTGGTCGAACTCGCCGGGATCGGCCCCGGCCCCTTCGCCGCCATGCTCCTCGCCGACCTCGGCGCCGACGTCGTCCGCGTCGACCGCCCCGGCGGCGCCGGCCTCGGCATCGACCCCGCCCGCGACCTCACCAACCGGAACAAGCGCTCCGTCCTCGTCGACCTCAAGGCCGAGGACGGCCCCGCCACCGTGCTCGACCTCGTCGAGCGGGCCGACATCCTGGTCGAGGGCTACCGGCCCGGCGTCGCCGAACGCCTCGGCGTCGGCCCCGAGGCCTGCCTCGCCCGGAACCCGCGCCTCGTCTACGGCCGGATGACCGGCTGGGGCCAGGACGGGCCGCTCGCCCCCACCGCGGGACACGACATCGGGTACATCGCGATCACCGGTGCCCTCGGCATGATCGGCCCCGACCCGGACGGCCCGCCGACGATCCCCGCCAACCTCGTCGGCGACTACGCGGGCGGCTCCCTCTACCTCGTCATCGGCGTCCTCGCCGCCCTCCAGCACGCCCGGACGCACGGCGAGGGCCAGGTCGTCGACGCCGCCATCGTCGACGGCACCGCCCACCTCACCACCATGATCCACGGCATGCTCGCGGCCGGCGGCTGGCAGGACCGCCGGGGTGTGAACCTGCTCGACGGCGGCTGCCCCTTCTACGGCGTGTACGAGACCTCCGACGGCGGCCACATGGCGGTCGGCGCCCTGGAGGAGCAGTTCTACGCGGAGTTCGTCCGCCTCCTCGGCGTCGAGGACGTGGCCCCCGCCCGCCGTGACCTCGCCCGCTGGCCCGAGCTGCGCAAGGCCGTCGCCGACCGCTTCCGGAGCCGTACCCGCGAGGAGTGGAGGTCCGTCTTCGAGGGCTCCGACGCCTGTGTCGCTCCTGTCCTCTCTCTCCGTGAGGCACCCGCCCACCCGCACCTCGTGGCCCGCGCCACCTTCGCCGAGCGGGACGGGATCGCCCAGCCCGCCCCGGCGCCCCGCTTCTCCGTCACCCCCGGCACCCTCCGCACGGGCCCCGCCCTGCCCGGTGCCGACACCGCAGAGGTCGCCCGCGACTGGGCCGTACCCACCCTGAAGACCCAGGAGCCCGAAGCATGAAGCGCCAGCTCTACACCGAGGACCACGAGGCCTTCCGGGCGGTCGTCCGCACCTTCCTGGAGAAGGAGGTGCTGCCCCACTACGCGCAGTGGGAGAAGGACGGCATCGTCTCCCGCGAGGCCTGGCTCGCCGCCGGCCGGCAGGGGCTGCTCGGGCTCGCCGTCGAGGAGGAGTACGGAGGCGGCGGCAACCCCGACTTCCGGTACGCCTCCGTCCTCGCCGAGGAGTTCACCAGGGCGGCCGCCCCCGGACTCGCCATCGGCCTGCACAACGACATCATCGGCCCGTACCTCACCAAGCTCGCCACCGACGAGCAGCGCCGCCGCTGGCTGCCCGGCTTCTGCTCCGGCGAGATCATCACCGCCATCGCCATGACCGAACCCGGCGCCGGCTCCGACCTCCAGGGCATCCGCACCACCGCCGAGGACCACGGCGACCACTGGATTCTCAACGGCTCCAAGACCTTCATCTCCAACGGCATCCTCGCCGACCTGGTGATCGTCGTCGCGAAGACCACCCCCGAGGGCGGCGCCCACGGCCTCTCCCTCCTCGTCGTGGAGCGCGGCATGGCGGGCTTCGAGCGCGGCCGCAACCTCGACAAGATCGGCCAGAAGTCCCAGGACACCGCCGAACTCTTCTTCACGGACGTCCGCGTCCCCAAGGAGAACCTGCTCGGCGAGCTCAACGGCGCCTTCGTCCACCTCATGACCAACCTCGCGCAGGAGCGCCTCGCCATCGCCGTCGCCGGCATCGCCGGGGCCGAGCACCTCCTGGAGCTCACCACCGCCTACGTCAAGGAGCGCGAGGCCTTCGGCCGGCCGCTCGCCAAGCTCCAGCACGTGCGCTTCGAGATCGCGGAGATGGCCACCGAGTGCGCCGTCACGCGTACCTTTGTCGACCGCTGCATCGCCGAGCACGCCGACCCGACCGGCCTCGGGCTCGACCCCGTCAACGCCTCCATGGCCAAGTGGTGGGCGACCGAACTCCAGAAGCGGGTCGCCGACCGCTGTCTGCAACTGCACGGCGGGTACGGCTACATGAGCGAATTCCCGGTCGCCCGTGCCTTCACCGACGGCCGGATCCAGACCATCTACGGCGGGACGACCGAGATCATGAAGGAGATCATCGGCCGCTCCCTCCTCGGCTGACCCCGTCCCGCACCCCTCGAAGAACCCTCACCGCGAAAGGCTTCCCGTGAGCACCGAAGCGTACGTGTACGACGCGATCCGCACCCCGCGCGGACGCGGCAAGGCCAACGGCTCCCTGCACGGCACCAAGCCCATCGACCTGGTCGTCGGACTCATCCGGGAGATCCAGGCCCGCCACCCCGGACTCGACCCGGCCGCCATCGACGACATCGTCCTCGGCGTCGTCGGCCCGGTCGGCGACCAGGGCTCCGACATCGCCCGGATCGCCGCCATCGCCGCCGGACTCCCCGACACCGTCGCCGGCGTCCAGGAGAACCGCTTCTGCGCCTCCGGCCTCGAAGCGGTCAACATGGCCGCCATGAAGGTCCGCTCCGGCTGGGAGGACCTCGTCCTCGCCGGCGGCGTCGAGTCCATGTCCCGCGTCCCGATGGCCTCCGACGGCGGTGCCTGGTTCGCCGACCCGATGACCAACCTGGCGACCAACTTCGTCCCCCAGGGCATCGGCGCCGACCTCATCGCCACCATCGAGGGCTTCAGCCGCCGCGACGTCGACGAGTACGCCGCCCTCTCCCAGGAGCGCGCCGCCGCCGCCGTCAAGGACGGCCGCTTCGACCGCTCGATCGTCCCCGTCAGGGACCGCGCCGGACTCACCGTCCTCGACCACGACGAGTTCCTGCGCCCCGGCACCACCGCCGACACCCTCGCCCGCCTCAAGCCCTCCTTCAAGGACATCGGCGAGCTCGGCGGCTTCGACGCGGTCGCCCTGCAGAAGTACCACTGGGTCGAGGAGATCGACCACGTCCACCACGCGGGCAACTCCTCCGGCATCGTCGACGGCGCCTCCCTCGTCGCCATCGGCTCCAAGGAGGTCGGCGAGCGGTACGGGCTCACGCCCCGCGCCCGGATCGTCTCGGCCGCGGTCTCCGGCTCCGAGCCGACCATCATGCTCACCGGTCCCGCCCCGGCCACCCGCAAGGCCCTCGCCAAGGCCGGCCTCACCATCGACGACATCGACCTGGTCGAGATCAACGAGGCCTTCGCCGCCGTCGTCCTGCGCTTCGTCAAGGACATGGGCATCTCCCTGGACAAGGTCAACGTCAACGGCGGCGCCATCGCGCTCGGCCACCCGCTCGGCGCCACCGGCGCGATGATCCTCGGCACCCTCGTCGACGAGCTGGAGCGCCAGGACAAGCGCTACGGCCTCGCCACCCTCTGCGTGGGCGGCGGCATGGGCATCGCCACCGTCGTCGAGCGCGTCTGACCGTCCCGTCCGCACCCCTCTTACGGAGAAGCAGCAGTCATGAGCGAGAGCACCACCATCCGCTGGGAGCAGGACGAGACCGGGATCGTCACCCTCGTCCTCGACGACCCCAACCAGTCCGCCAACACCATGAACCAGGCCTTCCGGGCCTCGATCAAGGCGATCGCCGACCGCGTGGAGGCCGAGAAGGACTCCATCCGCGGCATCATCTACACCTCCGCGAAGAAGACCTTCTTCGCCGGCGGCGACCTCAAGGACATGATCAAGGCGGGCCCCGAACACGCCCAGGCCATCTTCGACAGCGCCATCGAGATCAAGAACGCGCTGCGCCGGATCGAGACCCTCGGCAAGCCCGTCGTCGCCGCGATCAACGGCGCCGCGCTCGGCGGCGGCTACGAGATCGCCCTCGCCTCCCACCACCGCGTCGCCCTCGACGCCCCCGGCTCCAAGATCGGCCTGCCCGAGGTCACCCTCGGCCTGCTGCCGGGCGGTGGCGGCGTCGCCCGCACCGTCCGCCTCATGGGCATCACCGACGCCCTCCTCAAGGTGCTGCTCCAGGGCACCCAGTACGCCCCGAAGCGCGCCCTGGACAACGGCCTCGTGCACGAGGTGGCCGCCACCGCCGAGGAGATGATGGCCAAGGCCATCGCCTTCATCGACGCGCACCCCGAGTCCCACCAGCCCTGGGACGTCCCGGGCTACCGGATCCCCGGCGGCACCCCGTCGAACCCGAAGTTCGCCGCCAACCTGCCCGCCTTCCCGGCCAACCTGCGCAAGCAGCTGAACGGCGCGCCCTACCCGGCGCCGAAGGCCATCATGGCCGCCGCCGTCGAGGGCTCCCAGGTCGACTTCGAGACCGCGCTCACCATCGAGTCCCGCTACTTCACCGAGCTGGTCATCGGCCAGACCGCGAAGAACATGATCCAGGCGTTCTTCTTCGACCTCCAGGCCGTCAACTCGGGCGCGAGCCGCCCGAAGGGCGTGGAGAAGAAGCAGGTCCGCAAGGTCGCCGTCCTCGGCGCCGGCATGATGGGCGCCGGCATCGCGTACTCCTGCGCCCGCGCCGGCATCGAGGTCGTCCTCAAGGACGTGTCCGCCGAGTCCGCCGCGAAGGGCAAGGCGTACTCCGAGAAGCTCTGCGCCAAGGCCGTCTCCCGCGGCCGTACGACGCAGGAGAAGGCCGACGCCCTCCTCGCCCGCATCACGCCCACCGCCGACGTGGCGGACCTGGCCGGCTGCGACGCGGTCATCGAGGCGGTCTTCGAGGACACGGCGCTCAAGCACAAGGTCTTCCAGGAGATCCAGCACGTCGTCGCCCCCGACGCCCTGCTCTGCTCCAACACCTCCACCCTCCCGATCTCCGTCCTCGCCGAGGGCGTCGAGCGGCAGACCGACTTCATCGGGCTGCACTTCTTCTCGCCCGTCGACAAGATGCCGCTCGTCGAGATCATCAAGGGCGAGCGGACCGGCGACGAGGCCCTGGCCCGCGCGTTCGACCTGGTCCGGCAGATCAACAAGACGCCGATCGTCGTCAACGACTCGCGCGGCTTCTTCACCTCCCGGGTGATCGGCCACTTCATCAACGAGGGCGTCGCCATGGTCGGCGAGGGCATCGAGCCCGCCTCGATCGAGCAGGCCGCCGCCCAGGCCGGTTACCCGGCGAAGGTCCTCTCCCTCATGGACGAGCTGACCCTCACCCTCCCGCGCAAGATCCGCAACGAGACGAAGAAGGCGGTCGAGGAGGAGGGCGGCACCTGGGTCACGCACCCGGGCGAGGCCGTCATCGACCGCATGGTCGACGAGTTCGGCCGCCCCGGCCGCAGCGGTGGCGCGGGCTTCTACGAGTACGGCGAGGACGGCAAGCGGGGCAAGCTCTGGCCGGGGCTGCGCGAGCACTTCGCCAAGCCGGGGTACGAGATCCCGTTCCGCGACATGCAGGAGCGGATGCTGTTCTCCGAGGCCCTGGACACCGTCCGGCTCCTGGAGGAGGGCGTCCTGACCTCGGTCGCCGACGCCAACATCGGCTCCATCATGGGCATCGGCTTCCCGGCCTGGACCGGCGGCATCCTGCAGTACATCAACGGTTACGAGGGCGGGGTCGCCGGCTTCGTCGCCCGCGCGCGCGAGCTGGCGGAGACGTACGGCGAGCGCTTCGCCCCGCCGGCCCTCCTGGTGGAGAAGGCCGACCGCGGGGAGACCTTCACCGACTCCTGAAGGCGGTCCTCAGCTCCTCGCTCAGCGAGCGCTGAAAAGCGGTGAGGAGGGCCTGGACCACCATCGGCTGCATGTGCGCCGAGAGCGACTTCATCGCGCTCAGGTGGTCCGGGTCCTCCCCGCTCTCCCGGTACGGGCTCCACACCTCGTCCCGGAAGAGCCGGGAGAGCTCCTGGGCGGCCGCGCGCGCGTGCTCCAGGAGCACCGTCCGGGAGGCGAGGATCGTCTCGTGCTCGATGGGCACGTCGAGCAGCTCGACCCCGAGCCGCAGCAGGGCCCCGTCGAGCCGGTACGTCTCGGCGTCGTCGGTCCGGTCGAGCACGCCCATCGCGGCCAGCCGGTCCACGTCCCGCTCGGTCAGCGCCCGCCCGGCCCGCCGCTCCAGCTCGCGCCGGGTGATCGTCTCCGCGGACTCGGGAGCCCAGGAGGCCACCAGGGCCCGGTGGATCGCGAGGTCCTGCGCGCTGAGGTCGGCCGGCAGCTGCTCCAGGTACCGCTCGATCGCGGCCAGGGTCATCCCCTGCCGCTGCAACTCCTCGATGAGCGCGAGCCGCGACAGATGGCCGGCGTCGTAGCGCCCGACCCGCCGCGGCCCGATGACGGGCGGCGGCAGCAGCCCCCGGGTCCCGTAGAACCGCACGGTCCGCACCGTGACCCCGGCCCGCGCGGCCAGCTCGTCCACGGTGTAGCCGGGCAGCAGGTCCTCGTCGCTCGCGTCCTCCATGGTTCAACAGTATTGCTGTCTCACCATCGCTGTAAAAGACCTGGGCGGCACCGGATCAGCGGGGCGCGGGGGAGGACAGGGCCGTGTCGACGGAGGCGTGGGTGACGCCGTGGTCGGCCAGTGCTTCGGCGACGACGCCGCCGAGGAGGGTGAGGGCGAGCAGGAGGTGCTCGTCGCCGATCTCCCGGTCCTTGCGGGCCAGGGCCACGCGGAGCGACTTCTCCAGGACGGCCTTCGCCTCGCGGGAGAAGCTGAGACGGCCGGACCACCACCCGGTGTCCTTGCGGTCGCCGGCCAGCGCGCCCGCGCCGTGGCTCTCCTCGACGCGTTCGACGATCGCGCCGACGTCGATGCCGAGGCCGGCCAGGGCCTCCGTGTCCGCCCGGGACAGTCCGGCCCGGCGCCGCGCGTCCGAGAGCGCGGAGACCAGGGACGGGCGGCGCTCCGGCGGGCACAGCCGCCCGAGCACGGCCGCGGCGCGGGTGTCCTCGCGGTCGAGCAGGGCCAGGAGCAGGTGCTCCGGGGTGACGACGGCCGCGCCGCCGCGCTCCGCGTGCGCGGCCGCCCCCTTCACCGTGGCGCGCGCGGCCTTCGTGAACCGTTCGAACATCACTGCCTCCCGTACTTCTTGTGGACGGCCTGCCGGCTGACACCCAGCTCGGTCGCGATCTCCTGCCACGACCATCCCTGGTTGCGCGCGCTGCGCACCTGGACGGCCTCCAGCTGTTCGAGCAGTCGCCGCAGGGCGGAGACGGCCCGCAGTCCGACCCGGGGGTCGCGGTCGCCGGCCCGTGCGGCGAGATCGGTCGCATCGCTCATGCTGTCAATGTAAGTTGACAGCGGAGTGCGCGTCAACCCTGGTTGACATTCGGTGTGCGACCCCACTGTCAGTGCCGCCTCCTACGGTGATCCCATGACCGTGATCGAGTACGTACGGGGGGACGCCACCGCGCCCCAGGGGAAGGGCGTCCGGATCGTCGCCCACGTCTGCAACGACCTGGGTGGCTGGGGCAAGGGCTTCGTGCTCGCCGTCTCGCGCCGCTGGCCTGAGCCCGAGGCGGCCTTCCGCCGATGGCACCGGGAGCGGGCGGGCAACGACTTCGGGCTCGGCGCGGCCCAGTTCGTCCAGGTCTCGCCGTACCTCTGGGTGGCGAACCTGGTGGGCCAGCGGGGGATCCGCACCGGCCGGAGCACCGGCGTCCCCGTGCGGTACGAGGCGATCGACGCGGCCCTCGGCCTGCTGGCGGACAAGGCCGTCGAGCTGGGGGCCTCGGTCCACATGCCCCGGATCGGCTGCGGGCTGGCCGGCGGCACCTGGGACCGGGTGGAGCCGCTGGTCCGGGAGCGGCTGTCGGCGCGGGGGATACCGGTCACCGTGTACGACTTCGGCGGGTAACGGGCGCGGGGGCGGGGCGTCGTAGGGATGTTCGACCCGGCGGGCTAGAGTCGGCGGCTGTTCGCATCGGGGGCACGAGAGCACAGGGGGAGTGGGATGTACGCGCAACTCAGGGAGACGGCCGACGAGTTGGCCGGAGTCCTGTGGCGGGAGCACACCGTCTACCGGGAGCGGGGTGGCGGCGTGGTGATCCGGGGCGAGCATGTGCGCCGCTGGATCAGCCTCGCCCCGACCGGGGGCAAGGACCGGGCGCTGCTGCGGGCCGGGCGGATCCTGGACGGCGGGACGACCGCCCCGGCCCGTACGGAGGTGGTCGTCGACCTCACGGCCGGGACCGCGGAGCTCGCGGCCGTCTGCCGCCGGCTGCTCGCCGAGGTCGCCGCGGCCGCCGGGCCGGTGCGCGAGGAGGGCGGGGACAGAAAGGCGGGGCGGGCGGCTCGCGCCGACCGCCCCGCCCGGCCGCCCCGCAGGGAGC
>NZ_JBSHDU010000010.1:56153-143490 GCF_053616475.1 Streptomyces sp. NPDC055815
CGTGGGGGGGGGGGGGGGGGGGGGGGGGGGGGGGGGGGGGGGGGGGGGGGGGGGGGGGGGGGGGGGGGGGGGGGGGGGGCGGGGGGCGGGGGGGGGGGGGGGGGGGGGGGGGGGGGGGGGGGGCCCGGGCGGGGGGGGGGGGCGCCCCGCCCCCCCCCCCCCCCCCGGCCGCCCCGCAGGGAGCGGCACACGAGTCTCGGTTCCTTCTTCGTCCTGCTCTGCGTCGCCGGAGTGCTCGGAGTCTGGCTGTACAGCGTCTTCGGCGGCTACGGGTACTGACGCGGGTCAGTACGCCGTGACGGGGTAGTGGTCCGAGAGGTTCGTGTAGGTGTACTGCGTGCCCCAGCTGGAGACCGTCCAGGGCGCGCTCTGCTCCAGGACCACGTTGTTGGTCCAGCCGGCCGGCCGGGCGTTCCCCGAGCGGTAGAGGACGTAGTCGAGGTCCTCGCGCGGGTCGTCCGGGTAGCGGTAGGACGCGATCGAGTTCAGCTCGGTGTCGAAGGAGTACGGGTGGCCGGTGCGGGCGTCGGCCGCCGCCAGGCCCGCGTCGGCGAGCATCGTGTCGTACTCCGGGGTGTGCGAGTCGACGTTCATGTCACCGGCGACGATGACCTGCTCGTTCGCCGGGATGTTCTTGGCGTCGAGGAACGCGTCGATGTTCTTGAACTGCCGGCTGCGCATCTGCGCCGCCTCGCCCGCCGAGCAGCCCGGGTCGGTGGACTGCGCGTGCGTGCCGACGACGTGGACGCGGGTGCCGTTCACGTCGAGCACCGTGTAGGCGAAGCCCTTGTTCGAGTACCAGTCGGCACCGCAGGCGTCCTTGTAGACGTACTGCTCCTTGCGGACGATCGGCCACTTGCTGAGGATGGTCACGCCGCCGTCCTCGGGCGTGGTGGAGGAGTAGGCCCCGCCGGTGGCGTCCCAGCCGGTCTTGCTGCGGCCGACGACGGGCGTCTGGTACGGGTACTGCGCGGCGGCGTTCGCCTTGAGGGCGTCCGAGGCGGAGTTGTCGAAGGTCTCCTGGAGCACCACGACGTCCTGCCCCTGGAAGAAGGGGGCGGCGGGTATCGCCTTGGCCCGGTGGTCCTGGCCCCAGTTCGGGTACAGGGTCTTGGAGAACAGGAACGTGTTGTACGTGAGCACCTTCAGGCGCGGGGCCTCCGTGGAGGCGGCGGACGCGGCCGGGGCGGCCGTCGCCAGGGTGGCGGCGGCGAGCGCGAGCGAAAGGGCGGCGCCGGGGGTGCGGCGGAGCGCGGCGAACGACACGTGAACTCCCATGAGTACGTGGGGGGTTGGGCTGGCGCGCACATACAATCAGCCGTGGTTACCTTCCGGTAGCCTTTGGATGCCGGGAATGTTGCCGAGCTCGCAAGATCACGCCAACTCTCGTCACGGTGTCTGATTTGATGTGATTTGGAGCAGGTAGAATGCGCGCATGACCCTCGCTACGAACTCCACTGTCTTCAAGATGGACCTCGGTCCGCTCAACCCCGTCTGGGCCGAGCTCATCCTCGGTCTGGTGTTGTTCGGGATCACCTTCCTGATCCTGGCGAAGGGCATCCTTCCGAAGATCAAGCGCACCCTCGACGAGCGCGACGACGCCATCGAGGGCGGCACCGGCCGCGCCGACGACCTGCGCGCCGAGGCCACCGCCATCCGCGAGCAGTACGAGGCGGAGCTCGCCGAGGCCCGCCACGAGGCCGCGCGCATCCGCTCCCAGGCCACCGAGGAGGGCTCCGCCGCCATCGCCGCCGCCCGCGCCGAGGGCCAGGCCGAGCGCGACGCGATCCTCGCCGCCGGCACCGCCAAGATCGCCGAGGAGCGCGCCGCCGCCGAGCGCGAGCTCAACGCCGACGTCGACGCCTGGGCCCACGCCCTCGCCGCCCGCATCGTCGGCGAGCCGGTCGGCGCCGACCGCGCCTGACCCCGTACGTCCCGGAAGGGGCCGTCACCCGGGCCGCAGCGCCCGCGTGACGGCCCCTTCGTCATGGGTGCAGCCTGGACACATGAGGAGAAGGCGATGGCCGTGGACCGTGTGAAGCCGCTCGACCGGGCCCCGGCCCGTGACGAGCCCGTGCCGCCGCCCGTCGGCGGAGTGCTGTGGAGCGTCGCGGGGGACGTCCGGGCACTCCTAATGCTGCCCGCCGCCCTCACCCTCCAGGTCGCCCACCCCGCGATCGGCGCCGGCGTCGACGACCACTCCGTCTTCCGCACCGACCCCTGGGGGCGCGGCGAGCGCTCCCTGCGCTCGCTCCAGCTGTGGATCTACGGCGGCGAGGAAGCCGCCAGGGAGGGCCGCCGGCTCCGGGAACTGCACCGGACCATCCAGGGCACCGACGCCCACGGCCGCCGCTACCACGCCCTCACCCCGGCCTACTACTCCTGGGTGCACGCCACCGGCTTCCCCATCTACCGGCACGGGCTCCGCCTCCTCGCCCGCCCGCTCACCGAGGCGCAGGAACGGCAGCTGTACGCCGAGTGGCTCCAGGTCGGCCGGATCCTCGGCATCCACGACCGGGACATGCCGCAGACGATCGAGGCGTTCTGGCCGTACTACCGGAAGGTCCTCGCCGAGGAGATCGAGGCCACCACCGTCGTACGGGAGCTGCTCGACACCGACCTTCCGCTGCCCGCCCCGGACCGCGGCCCGCTGCCGCTCCGGCTCGCCCTCCGCCTCCTCTGGCCCGTTCTGCGCCGCCCCTTCCTGCGGCTGCGCGCCTTCCTCACTGTCGGCCTGATGCCGCCGGACGCCCGTGAGGCCATCGGCCTGGAATGGACGGACGCCCAGGAGCGGTCCCTGCGCCGGTTCGCCCGGATCGTCCGGGCCGTGGTCCCGGTCCTCCCCGAGCGCCTGCGCTACCTGCCCCTGGCCCGAAAAGCCCGCGAGGCCGCCCGCCGCGCCCAGCGCTGACGAACGACCTCGCGGGACCGGGGCCCTCGGGACCAGTGCCGTCGTGAGCCCCCGGCCCCTCGGGATCAGTGCCCGGCGTGGTTCTCGGCGGCCTCGTTCTCGTGGATCGTGTTCGTCTCCGCGATCTTCTTCCACGACTTCGGCTGCGCGGGCTTCGCCGGCTTCGCGGCGGAGCGCGACGACGGCGCCGCCGCCGGGGCGGACAGGCCCGCCGCCGTCGCCGACGAGGCCGCCGGCTTCGACGGCTGGTACAGCCAGGTGTCGAAGAGACCGGCCAGCGGCTTGCCGGAGATCCGCTCCGCGTACTTCACGAAGTCCGAGACGTGCGCGTTGCCGTAGGCGTTCTCCTGCGGCCAGCCCTTCAGGATCGCGAAGAAGTCCTCGTCGCCGAGCTCGTTGCGCAGCGCCTGGAGCGCCAGCGCACCCCGGTCGTACACGGCGATGTGGAACTGGTTGTCGGCCCCCGGGTCACCCGGCTTCACCGTCCAGAACGGGTCGTCGGCCGCCCGCGTGGCGTACACGTAGTCCGCCAGCTCCTGGGCCGTGCCCTCGCCCTCCTTCTCCGACCACAGCCACTGGCTGTAGCGGGCGAAGCCCTCGTTGACCCAGATGTCCTTCCAGTCCTTGACGGACACGCTGTCGCCGTACCACTGGTGCGCCAGCTCGTGGACGACCACCGACACATTCGCGCCGTTGGCGAACTGCCGCGGGCTGTAGAACGGACGGGTCTGCGTCTCCAGGGCGAAACCGCTGGTCACGTTCGGCACGTAGCCGCCGAGGGAGTTGAAGGGGTACGGCCCGAAGACCGACTCCAGCCACTCCGCCACCTCGGTCGTGCGCTCGATCGAGGCGCGCGCCGCGCCCGCGTTGTCGCCGAGGTCCTTGCTGTAGGCGTTGAGGACGGGTAGCCCGTTCGCCGTCTTGTCCGTCGTGATGTCGAACTTGCCCACGGCCAGCGTCGCCAGGTACGTCGCCTGCGGCTTGTTGGAGCGCCAGTTGAAGCGGGTCCAGCCGAGCCGCGAGGACTGCGACTGCAGCACGCCGTTGCTGATGGCCTGGTGACCGTCCGGCACCAGGACCGACACGTCGAAGGTCGCCTTGTCCAGCGGGTGGTCGTTGGACGGGAACCACCAGACGGCCGAGTCCGGCTCCTGCGCGGCGACGCCGCCGTCCGGGGTACGGGCCCAGGCCGACCAGCCGTCGATCTTGAACTCCGAGGGCTTGCCCGCGTAGCGGACGACCACCGAGATCGGCGTGTTCTTCGCCAGCGGGTTCGCCGGGGTGACCTCCAGCTCGTGGTCGCCCGTGGAGGCGAACTTCGCCAGGCGCCCGTTCACTCGGATCTCACTGACCTTCAGACCGAGGTCGAGGTTGAAGCGGGACAGGTCCTGCTTGGTGGTGGCGAGGATCGTGGCCGTGCCCTCCAGGAGGTCCGTGGCCGGCTGGTACTTCAGGCGCAGGTCGTAATGGGAGACGTCGTAGCCGCCGTTGCCGCTGGAGGGGTAGTAGGAGTCGCCGATGCCCGGGGCGCCCGGGGTGAAGGAGGCGGCCGATGCCGGGATCGCCAGCAGCAGGGAGGCCGCGAGGGCGCTCGGAACGATGAGTCTGCGGTGCACAGGTGCTCCCCAAGTCATAAGAAACGTAAGACGCGCGGGTGGTCGTCGGTCCTTAATTCGGACCCTATTCAGCCCCCCGACGCACCGTCACGTCCAGAGGACCCCCTGTCACACGATCGCCATTCGGCCGACATGTACCGTGCGCCACCCGAATCGCACCCGAATGCCTCCGGCACTCTTTTGCCCGGGAGTTGACCGGGGTACGTTCCCGCGCATGCCGATGCGAAAGCGGAGAACCCGCGGAGCCCGACTGACGTACGGAACCCTCGTGTCCGCGGCCACGGCCGCCCTGTTCGCCACCCTGGTCACCCCCGCCGGAGCCCGGCCGGAACCGGCCGCGCCCGCCGCGCCCTTCGTACGGGAGTCCCGCCCGGTCCACTCGTACGCCGACGCCGTCCGTGAGTCCGTCTGGGTGGACACCGGTCTCGACGGCGACGGCGACGGACGCGCCGACCGGGTCGCCGTCGACATCGTGCGCCCCCGCGAGCCCGCGGCGGCCGGCCGGAAGATCCCGGTCATCATGGACGCCAGCCCGTACTACGCCTGCTGCGGTCGCGGCAACGAGGGCCAGAAGAAGACCTACGACGCCGACGGGAACCCCGTCCAGCTCCCGCTCTTCTACGACAACTACTTCGTCCCCCGCGGCTACGCCTTCGTCGCCGTCGACCTCGCCGGCACCAACCGCTCCGACGGCTGCGACGACGTCGGCGGACGCTCCGACGTCCAGTCCGCGAAGGCCGTCGTCGACTGGCTGAACGGCCGCGCCCGCGGCTACACCTCCCGCACCGGCGGGACCCCGGCCCGCGCCACCACCTGGAGCACCGGGAACGTCGGCATGATCGGCAAGAGCTGGGACGGCACCATCGCCAACGGCGTCGCCGCCACCGGCGTCGAAGGGCTGAAAACGATCGTTCCGATCGGTGCCATCTCGTCCTGGTACGACTACTTCCACGCGCAGGGCGCCCCGCTCTACAACGCCAACCCGAGCTGGCTCTCCGAGTACGTGAACAGCCCCGAGGCGCAGGCCCGCTGCGGCGCCGTCCAGGACCGCATCACCGCCGCCACCCCCTACAGCGGCGACTGGACCCCGGCCTGGACCGAGCGCGACCACGTCAAGGACGCCGGCAAGGTCAGGGCCAGCGTCTTCGTCGTCCACGGACAGCAGGACCTCAACGTCCGCGCCGGCCAGTTCGGCCAGTGGTGGGACGCGCTCGCCGCGCACGGCGTCGAGCGGAAGATCTGGCTCTCCCAGACCGGCCACGTCGACCCCTTCGACTTCCGGCGCGCCGACTGGGTCCGCACCCTGCACCGCTGGTTCGACCACTACCTCCTCGGCTACGACAACGGCATCGACCGCGAGCCCGTCGCCGACATCGAGCGCGCCCCGGACGTCTGGACCACCGACCGCGCCTGGCCGCCGCGCACCACCGCGACCACCACCATGCGCCCGGTGCGCACCGCCCAGCCCGGCGCCGGCGGCCTCGGCCTCACCCCCGCCGCGCCCGGCTCGACCGCCGCCTTCACCGACGACCCGAGCCTCGGCGAGCTCGACTGGGCCGCCAGGATCGACCAGGACACCCCCGAGAAGGCCGGGTTCGTCACCCGCCCGCTCTCCCGGGACCTGCGGATCTCCGGCTCCTCGAAGGTGACGGTCACCGCGACCCCCAGCACCTCCACCGCGCACCTCTCCACCGTCCTCGTCGACCTCGGCCCGGACACGATCCGGGACTACGGGGCCGCCGGCGAGGGCATCACCACCCTCACCGACCGCACCTGCTGGGGCGCGAGCACGCCGGGCGACAGCGCCTGCTTCAAGGAGACCGCGGCCCGGACGACGGACGTCACGTACAACGTCGTCAGCCGGGGCTGGGCCGACCTCGGCACCTGGGCCGACCCGCGCAAGGAGCGCCCGCTGATCCCCGGAAGGGCGTACACCCTCACCCTGAACCTCGCCGCGACCGACCACGTCGTCCCGGCCGGCCACCGGCTCGCCCTGATCGTCGGCGGCACCGACAAGGACCTCCTCGACCCTCCGTCGACCACCCCGACCGTCACCCTCGACCTCTCCCGCACCTGGGCGAAGGTGCCGCTGGTCGGCGGCGCCGCGGCGTTCCACCGGGCGACGACCGGCGTGGCCCCCGCCGTGCCCACGTCCCCCTCCGTCCCGTCCCTGACCGGCCCCGTCCCGCCGGCCGCCGTCACCGGACCCCGCCTGCCGGGCACCACCCCCGAGGGAGCCGCCCGATGAACCCCCGTACCCGACCGGCCAGGACCGGGAGCAGCCGATGAACCCCCGTACCGGACACCGGAGTTCCCGCCGGGCGCTCGCCCTCGTGGTGGGTGCCGCCGCCCTCGCCCTGCCGCTCGTCACCGTCCCCGCCAAGGCGGCGGACAGCGCGCCCGTGCAGGCCCTCCCACGCACCGGCTTCGAGGAGACCAGGGGCGCCCGGTGGACCACCGAGGGCGAGGAGGGGGAGTTCCTCGCGGCGGTCGACCGGGGGAGCGACCGGGTGGCGCTGCGCGAGATCGGCACCACCGGGCAGGGCCGCCCGCTGCGGCTCGCCACCCTCGGTGCCGGCAGCACGACCGTGCTGCTCGTCTGCAGCCAGCACGGCGACGAGCCGGCGGGCCGGGAAGCCTGTCTGAGCACGGTGCGCGACCTCGAGTACGGCCGGGACGAGGACACCCTGCGCTTCCTCGCCCGCACCACCCTCCTCGTCGTCCCCACCGCGAACCCCGACGGCCGCGAGGCCGACACCCGGGGCAACGGCGACGGCGTCGACGTCAACCGCGACCACCTCGCCCTGCGGACCGCCGAGGCGCGCGCGGTCGCCGCTGTGATCCGCGACCGGAAGCCCGCACTCGTCTACGACCTCCACGAGTACGGGGCCACTCCCCGCTACTACGACAAGGACCTGCTCGCCCTCTGGCCCCGCAGCCTCGACGCCGACCCGCACGTCCACGAGGAGTCCCGGACGCTCTCGGAGTCGTACGTCCGGCCGGCCGCCGGGCTCGCCGGCTACAGCACCGGCATCTACGGCATCTGGACCGACCCCCTCACCGGCGAGCCGGTCAAGCAGGTCGCCGGTGACGGCCAGGAGCGGATCCTGCGCAACACGGCCGGCATCAAGCACTCCGCGGGACTGCTCGTCGAGACCCGGGTCGACGCCCTCGACCAGGCGGAGAAGGACGATCCGGCCCGCAACCACCGCCGCCGGGTCGCCACCCAGCACGCCGCCCTGGAAGGGGCCTTCGCCTACCTGGACGAGCGGCGCGGTCCGCTCACCGCGGCCACCGCCCTCGCCCGCCACACCGGGTTCGCCGACCGGGGCCCGGTCTACCTCGGCGGCGCCGACAACGATCCGGCCGAGCCGGCGGAGATCCTCGCCGACCCGCCCTGCGGCTACCGCCTGGACGCCGCCCAGTACGCCGAGGCGGGCGACGAACTCGCCCTGCACGGCGTGACCGTGCGGAAGCAGGGGACCGGCGTGTTCGTGCCGCTGCGCCAGTCGCAGCGCGCGCTCGTCCCGCTGCTCCTGGACGCGCGGGCGAGCTATCACCTCGTCAGTGGGAGTCCTGTGGAGAGGTGTTGACGATCGGGTGCCCCCGGCACGGCGTGGCGTGAATCCGATGTTTGCCGAGGTAAAGTTACCTGCTGGTACTGACCATGCCTCGAACGGGCCGACCAGGCCCTGAAGTTGGAGAACCACCATGCGCCACATCAAGCCCGCGCGCCGTGCCCTGACAGCGCTGCTCGCCACGACGCTGCTCGCCGGGGGCGTGCTGCTCGGCCAGACGGTGACGGCCGAGCCGGCCGCCGCCAAGACCGTCACCTGCAACGTCAGCAAGCTGCGGGCGGACGCCCACAAGGAGCGCGACCGGGGCAACCAGCTCAAGCGCCTCGGCGCCAGGGACGAGGCCCGCAAGGCCTTCGCCCGCGCCGACGCCCTGGAGCGCAAGGCCCAGGCGTGCGTCGACGCGGACAACAACAGCAAGCCGCCGCTCTGGCAGTAAGACGTCACGCGGGGCGGTTGCCATCCGGAAGGACGGCAACCGCCCCGCGGTCGTTTCCGGACACGTCAGCCGAGGGCGAGATCCGCCGCCGCCTCCGCGCAGCCCCAGGCCACGGTCACCCCCGCGCCGCCGTGCCCGTAGTGGTGGACGAGCCGCCCACCGCCCGGCAGCGGCACCGCCTCGATCCGCACCCCGCCCGCCCGCGCGGGCCGCAGACCCACCCGGTGGCCCAGGACCCGGGCCTCCGCGATCTCCGGCCGCACCCGCGCGCACCGCGCCACGATCGCCGCCGCCGTCGCCGGATCCGGCTCGAGCAGCTCGTCGTCCTCCTCCGCCGTCCCGCCGAGCACCAGCCGGTCCTCGTGCGGGAAGTAGTAGGTGGTCTCGCCGGCCGACTCGTCCGCCGCCGTGAACCACTCCTCGATCCCCGGGTTCTCCACCAGGACCAACTGCCCCCGCACCGGCCGCAGTCCGGGATCCGGTACGAGCTCCCGCGCCGCGAGCCCCGTGCAGTCGACGACCACGGGCGCCTCCGCCTCCGCCTCCTCGAAGCCGGCGACCTCACGCCGCTCGAAGGTCCCGCCCAGGGCCTCGAACCGGCCCCGCAGGAAGCTGAGATGGACCGGCATGTCGATCAGCGGCAGGCGCGCGGCGAGCCCCGTCCGGTACGGTCCCGGAACCTCCTCCGGCGCCAACTGCCGCAGCCCCTCGACCTCCTCGGCCCAGGGACCGAGCCCGTCCAGGACCGTGCCCGCGTGGACCCCGGCCGCCCAGGTGACCCCGGTCCGTCCCGGATCGACGGCCATCCGCTCGTACACCCGCAGGGAGGTGAGCGCCCAGGGTCCGACCTCGGCCGCGGGCTCGATCCGGTACGGCCACCACAGGGCGCCCGCCACCGCGGAGGTCGTCTCCAACAGGTCGTCCCGGGACCAGATCCGTACCCGGCGCCCACGCTCCGCCAGCCGCGTCGCCGTCGCCAGTCCGACGACCCCGCCCCCCACCACGATCACGTCGTCGCTCATGCCCGGGACCGTACCGGGACCATGACATTTCCGGGACGGTGCGGCCACGGAACGGGGAAACACTGGAGTCATGCCGGTCCCGTACACGCCCCTCGACCTCGTCTCCGCCGCCAGCCCGGTCGGCGAGCACCTCCACCACGACTTCCTCGTCGACGGCAGGCCGCTGCTCCACCGGCTCGACGAGACCGACGGCTTCGACACCGTCTCGCCGCTCGCCGCGGACCTCCCGCCGACGGTCCGCCCCGAGCACGCCCACCGTCTCCTCCTCGCCGACGGCACCCGCCAGGTGATCCACTCCTGCCCCGACTGCGAGGACCCCGGCTGCGGCGCGGTCACCGCCGTCGTCGCCCGCGAGGGCTCGGACGTCGTCTGGCGCGACTTCGCCTGGGAGACGGGCCCCGCCACCGCCCTCGTACGCGAGGGCTACCCCGGCGTCGGCCCGTACCGCTTCGACGGCGCCGGCTACCGCTCCGTGCTCCTGCGGCTCCTCGAATCCTCGGCGTGTCGCCGCGTCGCCTAGGATTCGTTCCCTGATGACTGCAACCCTCGTCGCCAAGGACCTCGCCGCCGGCCACGGCGAACGCACCCTCTTCGCCGGGCTCGACCTCGTCGTCGCCCCCGGTGACGTCATCGGCCTCGTCGGCGTCAACGGCGCCGGCAAGTCGACCCTGCTGCGGCTGCTCGCCGGGCTCGACACCCCGGAGGAGGGAGAGCTGCGGCTCTCCCCGCCCACCGCCGTCGTCGGCCACCTCCCGCAGGAGCCCGAGCGGCGCGCGGGGGAGACGGTGCGCGAGTTCCTCGCCCGCCGCACCGGGGTCGCCGCCGCCCAGGCCGCCATGGACGAGGCCACCCAGGGCCTCGTCGACGGCACGCCCGGCGCCGACGACGCGTACTCCGTCACACTGGAGCGCTGGCTGAACCTCGGCGGCGCCGACCTCGACGAGCGCGCCGAGGAGGTCGCCGACTCGCTCGGCCTCACCGTCGGCCTCGACCAGCCGATGACCTCGCTCTCCGGCGGCCAGGCCGCCCGCGCGGGCCTGGCCTCGCTGCTCCTCTCCCGCTACGACGTCTTCCTCCTCGACGAGCCCACGAACGACCTCGA
The DNA here is from genome assembly GCF_053616475.1 of Streptomyces sp. NPDC055815. Classification (NCBI taxonomy): domain Bacteria; kingdom Bacillati; phylum Actinomycetota; class Actinomycetes; order Kitasatosporales; family Streptomycetaceae; genus Streptomyces; species Streptomyces sp. NPDC055815. Next base: position 66,819 of record NZ_JBSHDU010000010.1, read on the forward strand.
CCTCGAAGGCCTGGAGCGCCTGGAGGCCTTCGTGAAGGGGCTGCGCGCGGGGACCGTCGTCATCAGCCACGACCGCGAGTTCCTCACCCGGACCGTCACCAAGGTCCTCGAACTCGACCTCGCCCAGCAGCAGATCACCCTGTACGGCGGCGGTTACGACGCCTACCTGGAGGAGCGGGACACCGCCCGGCGGCACGCGCGCGAGGAGTACGAGGAGTACGCCGACAAGAAGGCCGCCTTGGAGGGGCGCGCCCTCATGCAGCGCAACTGGATGGACAAGGGCGTCCGCAACGCCCGCCGCAAGGCGTCCGACAACGACAAGATCGGCCGCAAGCTGCGCGGCGAGGCCAGCGAGAAGCAGGCCGCGAAGGCCCGGCAGACCCAGCGCATGATCGAGCGCCTCGACGTCGTCGAGGAGCCCCGCAAGGAGTGGGAGCTGCGCATGGAGATCGCCGCCGCGCCGCGCTCCGGCTCGGTCGTGGCGACCCTGCGGGAGGCCGAGGTGCGCCGCGGCGACTTCTCCTTCGGTCCCGTCACCCTCCAGATCGACTGGGCCGACCGGGTCGCCGTCACCGGGGCCAACGGCGCCGGGAAGTCGACCCTGCTCGCCGCGCTCCTCGGGCGTCTCCCGCTGGACTCCGGCGACGCGGTCCTCGGCTCGGGCGTCGTCGTCGGCGAGGTCGACCAGGCCCGGAAGCTGTTCCACGGCACGGAGACGCTCCTGGAGGCGTTCTGCGCGGCCGTGCCCGACACCGAGCCCGCCGAGGTGCGGACGCTGCTCGCCAAGTTCGGCCTGAAGGCCGTCCATGTGCTGCGGCCGGCCACCACGCTCTCCCCGGGCGAGCGGACGCGCGCCGCGCTCGCCCTGCTGCAGGGCCGGGGCGTGAACCTGCTCGTCCTGGACGAGCCGACCAACCACCTGGACCTGCCGGCCATCGAGCAGCTGGAGTCGGCCCTCGACTCGTACACCGGCACGCTGCTGCTCGTCACCCACGACCGGCGGATGCTCGACGCGGTCCGCACCACCCGCCGCATCGAGGTCGCCGACGGCAAGGTGACCGAGCTCTGATGCGGGTCTCCTTCCTGCGGGGCCCGCGGTGACGGTCTCCTTCGGCTGGGGCCCCGTCGAGGCGCGGGTCCTCGCCCCGGCGGCCGCCTGCGTGGTCGTCGTCGACGTCCTGTCCTTCACCACGGCCGTCGGCGTCGCTGTCGAGGGCGGCACCGCCGTCCTGCCGTACCGCTGGCGGGACGCCACGGCCGCCGCGTACGCCCGGGAGCACGGCGCCGCGCTCGCCGTCGGCCGGCGCGAGGCCACCGAGGCGAACCCGTGGACCCTCTCCCCGGCCGCCCTGCGCGCGGCCGCCGTGCCCGACCGCCTGGTCCTGCCGTCCCCGAACGGCTCCACCATCGCGGCCGAGGCCGCCTCGGGCGGCGCGACCGTCGTCGCCGCCTCCCTGCGCAACCACTCGGCCGTCGCCCGCCGGCTCGCCGACCGGGGCTACGGCACGGCGGACCGCCCGCTCGCCGTCATCGCCTCCGGCGAGCGGTGGCCCGACGGCTCCCTGCGCCCGGCCCTGGAGGACCTGCTGGGCGCGGGAGCGGTGCTGTCCGCCTTCGCGAGGACGCGTGCCGCGCGGACGCACCCCCTGACCCCGGAGGCGACCGCGGCGGCCACGCTGTGGGACGCGACCGAGGACCCGGTCGCCGCCTTGCACGGCTGCGACTCGGGCCGTGAACTGTACGAGTACGGCTTTCCGCAGGACGTGGCCGTGGCCGCCGAGCTCGACGGCTCCGCGGTCGTCCCGGTCCTGATGGACGGCGCTTTCCAGGAGGCACGATGACCGACCTACTGACCCGGCTGACCGAGATGCTGGACGATCTGGACGCGGACGTGGACGAGACGATCGACCTCGCCGACGAGATCGCCGCCTCCGGCGACACCGGTCTCCTGCCGCGCCTCCAGGCGGAGCTGGACCGCGCCCTCGCCGAGCGGAACGCCTACGCGCGGGAACTCCTCGGCGGCGTCCTCGCCGCCATCGGTGGACCGGACGTGCTCCCGGCCCTGATCCGTGCCTCCGCCGTGGACCTCGGGGACGACCAGGACGGCCTGGCCACCGAGATCGTCGAGCTGGTCCAGACGGACCCGAAGGCGGCCCGCGGGCTCCTCCAGGCCATGACGGAGGACGAGGACCTCTCGGTCGCGAACCGCGCCGACTGGGCCCTGCGCTTCCTCCCGTAACCCGTCCGGACGCGACGAGGCCACAGCCCGATGGGATGTGGCCTCGTCGACGCGGGCGCGGGGCCTGCGGTCTACCAGAAGTTGCTGCAGGTCACGTTGCCGTTGTCGTTGATGCAGACGCGGTAGTAGGCGCTGCCGCTGCCCAGCATGTTGGACCAGTCGGCGCCCGCCTCGTAGGGGAACTGCACCGAGAGGCTGCGCTGGAAGTCGGTGCCGGCGCCCAGCCACTTCTCGATGGAGCCGTACCGGGGCCACCACTGGCTTCCGGAGGGGGACGTGGCGCGGACCCATCCGGCCTGACACGTGTTGGACCAGCGCAGCTCGGCCTTGAAGCCGTTGCCGTTGACGGTGCTCGCCTTGGTGACGGCGTCGGCGTCACAGCCCATGGAGACGGGGCCGCGGTTGTCGCAGCCGGAGCCGGAGCAGCCGGCGGCGTACGAGGTGCCCGCGAGCGGGACGAGGGCCATGGTCATCGCGGCGGCCGAGACGCCCGCCACCTTTGCGAGTGCGCGCTTCATCTGTTTCCGATACCTCCGAGAGCGGGAAGGTCTCCGGCGTCCCGTGGAGGCCGGAGTCGTTCTGGATCGTGGGACCTGTCCGCGTCGACAGGCAGAGCGGGCTGCCTCGTTCACGCGGGGGTGGGGGCCGGCGGGTTTACCAGAAGGGGGTGCAGTCCACCTCGTTCGTGGCGGCGGGCGCGCTGATGCAGGCGCGGTAGTAGGCGGTGGGGCTGCCCAGCATGTTGGTCCAGTCCGTGCCCGGGTTGGGGAACGTCACCTGGAGGCTGCGCTGGAACCCGGTGCCGTAGCCCGACCACTTCTCGATGACGCCGTACCGCTCGTACCACTGCTCACCCGTGGCGGTGACCCGGGCCCAGGCCGCCTGGCAGGTGGGGGACCAGCGCAGCTCGACCCTGAGGCCGGAGTGGGTGCGGGACGTCGCGCTGCCCTTGGTGACGGCGTCGGCGTCACAGCCCATGGAGACGGGGCCGCGGTTGTCGCAGCCGGAGCCGGAGCAGCCGGCGGCGTACGAGGTGCCCGCGAGCGGGACGAGGGCCATGGTCATCGCGGCGGCGGAAACGCCCGCCACCTTCGCGATCATGCGCTTCATGGGGTGTGACCTCCAGGAACATCGTGCACCTCCCCCGTGGAGGCCGTAGATGATCATGAACCGATGTCCTGTGCGCGTCAACGGATATATCGGGCCACCTCGTGGGCCGCACGCGAAGAGGCCACAGCCAGGGGGCTGTGGCCTCGTTCGGGCGGCGGGCGTGCGTGCCAGACGCCGCGACCCAGGCGGGACTTTCCGGACAGGCTCTAGCGGCGCTTGCCGCCGCCTTCGCCGAGCAGGCCGGCCTTGCGGAGGGCGTCGGCCATCGCGCTGTTGGCGGGCGCGGGAGCCGCCGAGCGGTCCCGGCCGCCGCCGGCGTTCCGGTTGCCGCCCCGGTCCCCGCGGTCGTTCCGGTTGCCGCCCTCGGTCCGGCGGCCGCCGCCGCCCTGACGCTGCTGCGGCGGACGGCCGGAGCGCTCGCCCCGCTCGCCCCGGTCCGCCCGGTCGCGCCGGGGAGCGCCGCCCTGGCCGTCGGCGCCCGGCTCGTCGTCGAGCCGCAGCGTCAGCGAGATCCGCTTGCGCGGCACGTCCACGTCCAGGACCTTCACCTTGACCACGTCGCCGGGCTTCACCACGTCGCGCGGGTCCTTGACGAAGGTCTTCGACATCGCCGACACATGGACCAGACCGTCCTGGTGCACACCGACGTCCACGAACGCGCCGAACGCGGCCACGTTGGTGACGACACCCTCCAGGACCATCCCGGACTCCAGGTCGCCGATCTTCTCGACGCCCTCCTTGAAGGTCGCCGTGCGGAACGCCGGACGCGGGTCACGGCCCGGCTTCTCCAGCTCGCGCAGGATGTCCGTCACCGTCGGCAGACCGAAGGTCTCGTCGACGAAGTCGTCCGCCCGCAGCGAGCGCAGCGTGCCCGTGTCGCCGATCAGGGCCGCGACCTCGCCGCCCGTCGCCTTCACCATCCGGCGCACCACCGGGTACGCCTCCGGGTGCACCGACGAGGCGTCGAGCGGGTCGTCGCCGCCCCGGATCCGCAGGAAGCCCGCGCACTGCTCGTACGCCTTCGGGCCGAGCCGCGCCACGTCCTTGAGCGCCTTGCGGGAGCGGAAGGGGCCGTTGGCGTCGCGGTGCGCGACGATGTTCTCGGCGAGGCCGCCACTGATGCCCGAGACCCGCGAAAGCAGCGGCGCCGAGGCGGTGTTGACGTCCACGCCGACGCCGTTCACACAGTCCTCGACCACGGCGTCGAGCGAGCGCGAGAGCTTCACCTCGGCCAGGTCGTGCTGGTACTGGCCGACGCCGATCGACTTCGGGTCGATCTTCACCAGCTCCGCGAGCGGGTCCTGGAGCCGGCGGGCGATGGAGACCGCTCCGCGCAAGGACACGTCCAGGCCCGGGAGTTCCTGCGAGGCGAAGGCGGAGGCCGAGTAGACCGAGGCGCCGGCCTCCGAGACCATCACCTTGGTCAGCTTCAACTCGGGGTGCTTGGCGAGGAGTTCGGCCGCCAGCTTGTCGGTCTCGCGGGAGGCCGTGCCGTTGCCGATCGCGACCAGCTCGACCGCGTGCTCCTTCGCGAGCCGCGCCAGCTTCTCAAGCGCCTGGTCCCACTTGTTGGCGGGGACGTGCGGGTAGATCGTGTCGGTCGCGACGACCTTGCCGGTCGCGTCGACGACGGCGACCTTCACGCCCGTACGGAAACCGGGGTCGAGCCCGAGCGTCGCCCGGGTGCCGGCCGGGGCGGCGAGCAGCAGGTCCCGCAGGTTCGCCGCGAAGACCCGGACCGCCTCGTCCTCGGCGGCCGTCCGCAGCCGCAGCCGCAGGTCGATCCCGAGGTGCACCAGGATGCGGGTCCGCCACGCCCACCGGACCGTGTCCTGCAGCCACTTGTCACCGGGACGGCCACGGTCGGCCACGCCGAAGCGACCCGCGACGATCCCCTCGTACGAGGAAGGACCCTCCGTCGGCTCCTCCGGCTCCAGCTCCAGGCTGAGGGCGTCCTCCTTCTCGCCGCGCAGCATGGCGAGCACCCGGTGCGAGGGCAGCGCGGTGAACGGCTCGGCGAAGTCGAAGTAGTCGGCGAACTTCGCTCCCGCCTCCTCCTGCCCCTCGCGCACCTTCGCCACCAGGCGTCCGCGGCCCCACATGCGCTCGCGCAGCTCGCCGATGAGGTCGGCGTCCTCGGAGAACTTCTCGGCGAGGATCGCCCGTGCGCCCTCCAGGGCCGCGGCGGCGTCCGCGACGCCCTTGTCGCCGTCCACGAAGGCCGCGGCGGCGGCCGCCGGCTCGACGGACGGATCGGCGAGCAGCCCCTCGGCCAGCGGCTCCAGACCGGCCTCGCGGGCGATCTGCGCCTTGGTCCGGCGCTTGGGCTTGAAGGGCAGGTAGATGTCCTCCAGGCGCGCCTTGGTGTCGGCCGCCCGCAGGGCGGCCTCCAGCTCGTCCGTCAGCTTGCCCTGCTCGCGGACCGAGTCGAGGATCGCCGACCGGCGGTCCTCCAGCTCGCGCAGATAGCGCAGCCGCTCCTCCAGGGTGCGCAGCTGCGCGTCGTCGAGCATCTCGGTCGCTTCCTTGCGGTAGCGCGCGATGAACGGCACGGTCGAACCGCCGTCGAGGAGCTCGACGGCTGCCTTCACCTGTCGCTCGCGTACGCCGAGCTCCTCGGCGATCCTTGCTTCGATGGACGTCGTCACGGTGTCCCGACTCGCCTTCTCGTGCCTCAAGCTTGCGAGTGCATTCTGCCGGGTCGGTCACCCGGACGCGGTAACCGGCCCGTCCCGCGCGCGTCCCCGGCCCCGCCTCAGCCCTTGCCGACCAGGTCCGCGGGGAAGGCGCCCGCGCCGGCCGCCGCGAACAGGAAGCCGCGGCCCAGCTCGGTGAGCCGCTCGACCCCGTACGCGCCCAGGTGCTCGTACGGGGCGGAGTCCAGCCGGTCCGTGTGGTCCTCCAGCTCCGCGCGCAGGGCCGTGCCCGACTCCGTCAGCTCGCCGTCGGCGCCGAGGAGCCCGCGCTCGCGCAGCCGCTCCGTCGCCGCCTCCCAGTCGGCCCGCCGCCAGCCGCGCGTGCCGAGGACCCAGCGCGGGGCCATGCCCTTGCCGGTGGCGGTGTGCGAGGCGAGGGCCTCGACGGGGTCGAGCCCGGCGGAGAGCAGCGCGGTGAGGTGGCCGTCGCCCCGGTGCTCGCGGAGCAGGGTGGCGGCGTACCAGTACGCGAGGTGGGGCTGCTCGGGCACCGGCAGGTCGGCATTGGCCGAGTAGAGCGGCCGGGCGTGCCGGGTGCAGGCCTCCGTGGCGCGCAGGGCGAGCTCCGCCGCCTCGGCCATCTCCGCGGAGGCGACGGCCTCGTCGCCGAGCAGCCGGCGCAGGGTCGCGTCGGCGGTCCGCAGCCGGGCGTCGAGGACCTCGGCGGGGGCGGCGGTCTCCCAGACGGCCGGGAGGTGCCCGGAGAGGAACGCGTGGTTGTAGTTGTAGAAGGTCGCGGCGACCGTGCCCGCGCCCACCGCGCCGAGTGCGGCGCTCCGCGCGGCGAGCCGCATCGCGCTCTGGTCGGTGAATCCGAGGGCGCCGAACTCGCGGTCCAGGTCGGGCGAGAAGTACAGCGTGGAGTGGATCGGGTTGAGGGCGTTGTGGCAGCGGCGGCCCGCGCGCGGGGGGAGAGCAGTCGTCATGGACCGAACGTTACCGACTGGTCGGTACGACGGGAACAGCCGGACCGCGCCGAGCCGCGTCGGACGGCGGAACGGCGGGAGCGGCCGGGCCGTGCCGAACCGCTTCGGGCGGCGGAACCGCGGGAGTGGCCCGCCGTGCCGCATGGCGCCGTCGGCATGGCAGGAAAGGTGGGTTACCCGTCGTTGCGGACGCCGCCCGCCCCTGCCGAGGATGGAGACATGCCCCAGCGCCCCGTCCTCGTCGTCCTCTTCGACGACGTCCAGAGCCTCGACGTCACCGGCCCCGTCGAGGTCTTCGCCGGTGCCGCCCGTGCCGCCGGGGACCCGTCCGCCTACCCGATCCGCACCGCCTCCCTGGGCGGCGGACCGGTCCGCACGGCCAGTGGACTGCGCCTGCTCCCCGACACCGACCTCGGCACCGCGCTCGCCGACGGGCCCCCGCACACCCTCGTCGTCCCCGGCGGCGAAGGCACCCGCGCACCCGACCCGGCCCTGATCGACTGGCTGCGCGTCCACGCCCCGCGGGCCGAGCGCCTGGTCTCCGTCTGCACCGGGGCGCTGCTCCTCGCCGAGGCCGGGCTCCTCGACGGACACCGGGCCACCACCCACTGGATCGCCTGCGAGCACCTCGCCCGCCGCTATCCCGGGGTCGACGTGGACCCCGACCCCATCTTCGTACGGGACGGGCGGCTCTCCACCTCCGCGGGCGTCACCGCCGGGGTCGACCTGGCCCTCGCCCTCGTCGAGGAGGACCTCGGCCGTGACGTCGCCCTCACCGTCGCCCGCTACCTGGTCGTCTTCCTGCGCCGCCCCGGCAACCAGGCCCAGTTCAGCGTCCAGCTGTCCGCCCAGACCGCCCGCCGGGAGCCGCTCCGTGACCTCCAGGCCTGGATCACCGAGCATCCCGAGGCGGACCTCTCCGTCGAGTCGCTGGCCGCCCGCGCCCGGCTCTCGCCCCGCCACTTCGCCCGCGCCTTCCACGCGGAGACCGGCACCCCGCCCGGCCGCTATGTCGACCGGGTCCGCCTCGAACACGCCCGTCGCCTCCTGGAGGAGACCTCGCGCGGCGTCGAGGAGGTCGCCCGGGCCTCCGGCTACGGCACGCCCGAGACCATGCGCCGCGCCTTCCTGAAGGCCCTGGGGACGGGCCCCGCCGAGTACCGCCGCCGCTTCCATCTGTCCCGCACCTGAGAGGAACCGCACATGCAGATCGCCGTCCTGCTCTACGACCGCTTCACCACCCTGGACGCCGTCGGCCCCTACGAGCTGCTCGCCCGTCTCCCCGGTGCCGAGACCGTGTTCGTGGCCAAGGAGGCCGGGCCGGTCCGCAACGACCAGGGGAGCCTCGCGCTCGTCGCCGACCGGAGCCTCGCCGAGGTCCCGCGGCCGGACATCGTCCTGGTCCCCGGCGGCCCCGACGCGCGGGTCGCCCTGCACGACCGGGAGATCCTCGACTGGCTCCGTACCGCCGACGCCACCAGCACCTGGACCACCTCCGTCTGCACCGGCTCGCTCGTCCTCGCCGCGGCGGGCCTCCTGAAGGACCGCCGGGCGACCACCCACTGGCTCGCCTTCGACGAACTGCGGGCGCTCGGCGTCGAACCCACCGGCGAGCGGGTCGTCTTCGACGGCAAGTACGTCACGGCCGCCGGCGTCTCCTCCGGCATCGACATGGCACTGCACCTGCTCGGCCGGATCGCCGGCGACGAGACCGCCCAGACGATCCAGCTGCTCACCGAGTACGACCCACAGCCGCCGTACGACGCCGGCTCCCCGGAGAAGGCCCCGGCCGCGATCGTCGCGCACTGGCGCGGCCAGAAGGTGCCGGTACGGGAGGGCTGAGCCTCAGAGCCCGTACGTGAAGCGGGGCGCGCGTCGCTCCAGGAAGGCGGCGACACCCTCGGCGGTGTCGCCGCTGCCGCGTGCCTGCTCCGCCCAGTGGTCGTCCCGGTCGAGCCGCCCGTCGGCGAACTCCTTGGCCGCCGCCTGGGTGAGCAGCGAGCGGGAGGCGAGCAGCCGGGCGAACTCGGCCACCCGCTTGTCCAGCGCGCCCGCCGGGTGCAGCTCGTCCACGAAGCCGGTCCGCAGCGCCCGCTCCGCGTCCATCAACTCGCCGGAGAACAGCAGGTACTTGGCGGTCGAGGGCCCGACCAGGGCGGTGAGCCGGCGGGTCGAGGAGGACGGGTAGACGATGCCGAGCTTCGAGGGCGTGATCCCGAACCGGGCGCCCTCCTCGGCGAAGCGCAGGTCGCAGGCGGCGGCGAGCTGGCTGCCGCCGCCGACGCAGAAGCCCCGCACGGCGGCGATGCTCGGCTTGGGGAAGGCCGCGAGCGCGTCCTCGGCCCGTACCGCGAGGGTCTGCTGCTCGTCGCCGGGCTCCCGCAGCCCCGCGATGTCGGCCCCGGCGCAGAAGGTGTCGCCCTCGCCGGTGAGGACCAGGACCCGGACGGCGGGGTCGGCGGCGAGCCGCTCCAGGACGCCGGGCAGGGCGCGCCACATGCCGGCGCTCATGGCGTTGCGCTTGGCGGGGTTGGCGATGACGACGGTGGCGATACCGTCCGTGACGCTTTCCTTCAGCTGCGGCTCCATGGGCCGGATGCTATCCGCCGGACCCGAACGTACGATCAGGAAGGGGTCGCTCCGAGGAGGCACCGCATGACCGAGGACGCCCGCGGGACGCATGCCGAGCCGGACCCGGTCCGGGAGATGAGGCGCGAGGGGAAGAGGCTCCGCCGCAGCTTCAGCCGGCTGGCCGTGCTCGGCGTCCTGCTCGTGCTCGGCGGGATCGTCGGCCTGATCTACACGGGTGTCGCCACGCTGACCTCGATGCTGCTCTTCGGCTGGCTGCTGCTCATCGGCGGTGCGGTGGGTCTCCTCCAGGCCATCCAGTCGCGCGGCACCGGCTACTTCTGGCTCGCGGTGGTGGTGGCGGCGCTGAACATCGCGGCCGGTGTCGTGGTCATCCGTCACCCGGAGGGCTCGGCGGAGGCGCTGACGATGTTCGCCGCCCTGCTGTTCCTCACCGGCGGGCTGTTCCGTCTGGTCGGCAGTGTGGTGGTGCGCGGGCCGCAGTTCGGCTGGACGCTCCTCCAGGGGGCCTTCGGACTGCTGCTCGGTCTGCTCGTCCTGTTCGACTGGCCGGACAGCAGCCGGTACGTCCTCGGCGTCTTCTTCTCGCTGGCCCTGCTCTTCGACGGTCTGGGCCTGATCGCGATCGGGGTGGGCGGGCGGCGGATCGTCACTATGGTGACCCCGTCGGCACCGGCCACGGCCCCGTCTCCGGAGTCCTCAGAAAGTGCGCAGGAACAGTCGAACAACTGACGTTGGCATACTCAGCCGATCAGAAGGCGGCCGATAAGTGTCGACTTCTGGTCAGTAGGCCGGTCCGCCCGCGCGCATTGCCAAGACTCGATCCGTGGCGAGAATCGAGCACGAGGGTGGGAACGGGACCGTGGAGACCCACGGAGGCGTCCCCGCCCGGCAACCGTCCTACGAAGGAGTCTGGCGCTTCACCGCTGCAGCGGTCGACGTCTCCGTCCCGCAGGCCCGGCACGCCGTACGCGACCTGCTGGTCCGTCAGGGAGTCCCCGTCCATGAGGAGATCATGGACGGCCTGCTGCTGATCGTCTCCGAGCTGGTGACCAACGCCGTACGGCACGCGGCGCTGCTCTCCCCGGAGATAGCGGTGGAGGTCGCGATCGGCCCCGAGTGGGTCAGGGTGTCGGTCGAGGACAACCACCCCTACCGCCCCAAGGCACTGGAGGCGGACTGGGGCCAGACCGGCGGCCGTGGGCTGCTCCTCGTCCGCGAGATCGCCCAGGAGTCCGGCGGCGCCTGCGACGTCGAGCACACCGCGAGCGGCGGGAAGATCATCTGGGCGGCCCTGCCGCTGAGCCCGGCCTGACCCTTCCCGCCGTGTCCGGGCAGCGCGTCCGGCCCTCGGTACGATCCGGCGCTCGGGTCCGGGCAGCGGGTCCCGGCCCCGATGGCACCGGGGCCGGGCGGCGTGCCCGTGGCGCCGGTGGTCACCAGCCGCCGGACGGGCCCGTCAGCTCCCTGATCGCCGGACGCGCCGCGTCCAGGACCGTCATGAACCAGGCCGAGAAGGGCACGGCGGCGTGCCGCTCGACCAGCTCGTCGGCGGTCACGAAGGCGGTGGACTCGATCTCCTCCGGGTCCGGCCGCGGGTCGGCCTGCACCAGGCCGACGAAGAGGTGGTTGAACTCCTGCTCCACCAGGCCGGAGGCCGGGTCCGGGTGGTTGTAGCGGACCGTGCCGGCCTCCGCGAGCAGCGTCGGCGAGACGCCCAGCTCCTCGAAGGTGCGCCGGGCCGCCGCGGCGAACGGCGCCTCGCCCGGGTAGGGGTGGCCGCAGCAGGTGTTCGACCAGACGCCGGGGGAGTGGTACTTGCCGAGCGCCCGCCGCTGGAGCAGCAGCCGGCCCGACTCGTCGAAGAGGAAGACGGAGAAGGCGCGGTGCAGCTGACCCGGCGCCTGGTGCGCGGCGAGCTTCTCCGCGGTGCCGATGGTCCTCCCCTCCTCGTCGACCAGTTCGAGCATGATCGGCGCCGGGACTCCGGACGGCTGGAAGCCGTTCGACGCGGTCTCCGGCGAGATCTGAGCCGCGGTGGCTGGTGTGATCGGCATACCCATCCTTCGCATCGGTCCTCGGCCCGGTGGGGCCACCACAGTGTGCCGTACAAAACCGGCTTGTCCGTACTTCGGCGGCCGGACGTGGCCGCTCCCACCGCACCGGAGTACAGCCGGTGCGGCGGGAGCGGGAGGGGCTCAATCGGGCACTACACCCCGAAAGGTGCCGGATAGGCCAGCGTGCCCGGCGGAACGGGTACGGAAGCGTCCAGGACGAGCGCCATCATCGCCTCGTCCGGAGCCTCGAAACCTGGCCGGATTCCATACTCGGACGCCCGTACGAACCCGAACCGCGGGTAGTACTCCGGATGGCCCAGGACGAGCACCAGCGGCTCGCCGCGCAGCCGGGCCGCGTCGAGCACCGCCCGGACGACGGCCTGCCCGGCCCCCGTCCGCTGGTGGGCGGGGGCCACCGAGACCGGGGCGAGCGCGGCCGCGGGGGCGCCGTCCACCAGACAGCGGGTGATCAGCGCGTGCGCCGCGACCGTGCCGTCCGGGGCCTCCGCCACGTACGACAGACCGGGCAGCCAGGCGTCGTCCCGCCGGAGCGCGTCGACCAGATCGGCCTCCGTCTCCGAGGGGGCGTCCTCCGACCCGAAGGCGGTGGCCACGACCCGCCAGATCGCCTCCGCGTCCGCGTCGGTCTCCGTGCGGGTGTGCCAGCGCGGATCGGCGGGCCGCAGGACGAAGCCCGCGTACCCGTACTCGGAGCCGTGCTCGCGCCGCAGCGCGATCTCGGCGCGGGCCCCGGCCACCGCCTCGGCCATGCCGGGCACGGTGGTGTCCGCCGCGTCGGCGTGCGCCGCGAGCGGGACGTAGTACTCGTCCCAGTCGCTCTCGGGCTGCGGGACGGTCCCCAGGACGTGGTAGCCGGCCTCGACCGCCGCCGCCGCGTTCCCGGCGACCGTGCGCAGGGTGTAGTGGTCCTCCCAGAACGCGCGGGCCGTCGGGCCCGGCTCCGCGGTGGTCCAGACGCACTCGGTGAGCACCAGGACGCCTCGGGGCGCGAGGAGCCTGCGCCATGCGGCGAGGGCCCGGTCGAAGCCGAGGACGAAGACCGAGCTCTCGGCCCAGACCAGGTCGAAGGAGCCGTCGGGGAACGGCAGCGCTCCCATGTCGGCGTTCAGGGTGGTGATCGCACCGTCGAGCCCGCGGGCGGCGGCGGTCTGCCGCAGCTCCGCGAGGAACGGTTCGTGGGTGTCGACGGCGGTCACCTGGGCGTTCGCCTCGGCGGCCAGGAGCAGCGCGGAGCGGCCGGGTCCGCAGCCCAGGTCGAGCACGCGCGGGCGCTCCGGAAGCCTCCCCGCGAGCGCGAGGAGCCGGCGGGTGGTGGTGTCGGAGCCGGGGCCCTGCCGCGGCAGACCGTGGTGCAGGGCGAAGAAGGAGTTGTGCAGAGCGTTGTCGGACAACGTGGGAAACCCTTTGTGGAGAGGGTCCCGGCCGACGACGTGACGTACCGGTGGGAAAGACCGGGATCAGGTCAGCCGGAGACCCGGAGGCTGAGGGACGACCGGGCGCTGCCGCACTGGGCAGCCTCCATCGCGACGGTCATCAACCTCAGCTCCTCTCCACACGTGTTCGTACGAACAGACTAACAGGCGGCCCGCGGGAGCGTCAGAGGCACAGCTTCGCCTCGTGCTCCGCGTGCCCGGCCGGCTCCAGCTGGAAGGTGCAGTGCTCCACGTCGAAGTGCGAGCCCAGGCAGCCCTGGAGGGCGTGCAGCATCTTCTCGTGCCCGACCGAGTCCAGGGCGTCCTGGTCGACGACCACGTGCGCCGAGAGCACCGGCATCCCCGAGGTGATCGTCCAGGCGTGCAGGTCGTGCACGTCCTCGACGCCCGGCAGGGCCAGGATGTGCGCCCGTACCTCCGCCATGTCGACGCCCTTGGGGGCCGCCTCCAGGAGCACGTCGAGGGTCTCGCGCAGAAGCTTGAGGGTGCGCGGCACGATCATCAGACCGATCACGATCGAGGCGATCGGGTCCGCGTACTGCCAGCCCGTCGCCAGGATGATCCCGGCCGCGACGATCACGGTGACCGAACCCAGCGCGTCCGCGAGCACCTCCAGATAGGCCCCGCGCACGTTGAGGCTCTCCTTCTGGCCCCGCATGAGCAGCGACAGCGAGATGACGTTGGCCACCAGGCCGATCACCGCGAACGCGATCGCGAGCCCGCCCTTGGTCTCGGCCGGCTCGATGAACCGCTGGATCGCCTCGTACAGCACGTAACCGCCGACGACGAGCAGCAGCAGACAGTTCGCGAGCGCCGCCAGGATCTCGGCGCGGGCGTATCCGAAGGTGCGGTTCCCCGAGGGCGGCCGGTTCGCGAAGTGGATCGCCAGGAGCGCCATCGCGAGGCCGACGGCGTCGGTCGCCATGTGGGCCGCGTCGGCGATCAGCGCGAGCGAGTCCGCGGCCAGACCGCCGATGATCTCGATCACCATCACGGAGAGCGTGATGCCGAGCGCGATCCGCAGTCGGTTCCGGTACCCGGCCGCCGCCGTACCCGTCGGCGGCGGGCCGCCGTGGCTGTGCCCGTGGTCGTGTCCAGCCCCCATGACAAGGCCTCCCGGTCGTGTCTCTCGTGTGCCCCGATTCGCAAGTGAACTACGGGTGGGGGGTATGTGCAACACGGTACTGAACACCGTTGTCATATGCTCTGACCTGCGACAACGCCCCAACGGAGAGGGGGTGCCGCCCGCCTGCCGGAGCGGGTTTGTGGGGCGGGCCGCCGATCGCCCATGATGATCTCCGCAGTACGCGGCGCACCCGGGCGGACACGGTCGGTCCCGGGGGAGTCCTGGCGGCGAAGCCTCGGTGAACTCGTTTCCGTTCATCCGATAGCCTCAGCCGACGTGTCGCCGCCCGGTGCCGGGCCACACCGCCGCGCCCGGGGCCGCCATGGCCCCGCCGGCCCCTCCGTCACTTCAAGGAGTGAGTTCGTCTGTCGACCGCCATCCTCACCGGCCCGCCGGTACCCGGATCCTCGCTCGACGGCGATCTGCGGTCGCTCGGCTTCGACGTCCGGATCGCCTCCGGCGCCGAGGAGGCCGGTGCCCTCCTCGCCGCCGTCCCGGCGGGCGAGCGCGTCGCGCTCGTCGACCCCCGGTTCGTCGGTCACCCGCACGCCCTGCGCCTCACCCTGACCGACCCCCGTTTCCCCGCGGCCGCCGCCCCCGGCGCGCTCACCGCGCAGCGCGAGGCCCGCCCCGCGCTCGCCCGCGCCCTGGCCACGGTCTCCGCGAGCTCCGGGGCCGCCGGCACCGGCACGCTCACCGACGGCCTCACCGACGCGCTCGCCGATGCCCTCGACGCCGACGGCGTGGCCGTCCACCGGCCCCAGCTCGGCACCCTCGTCGCCACCGTGCCCACCGACGCCGAGGCCCGCCACGAGGCCCGCGCCGCCGTCGAGGCCGTCGACGACGAGGCCGTACGCCTGCGCTCCGCCGTCAAGGCGCACGACGGCTTCTTCACCACCTTCTTCATCAGCCCGTACTCGCGCTACATCGCCCGCTGGTGCGCGCGCCGCGGCCTCACGCCCAACCAGGTCACCACCGCCTCACTGCTCACCGCGCTGATCGCGGCCGGCTGCGCGGCCACCGGCGAGCGGGGCGGCTACATCGCCGCCGGCGTCCTCCTCCTGGTCTCCTTCGTCCTCGACTGCACCGACGGGCAGCTCGCCCGCTACGCGCTCAAGTACTCGACGATGGGCGCCTGGCTCGACGCCACCTTCGACCGGGCCAAGGAGTACGCCTTCTACGCGGGCCTCGCCCTCGGCGCCGCCCGCAACGGCGACGACGTCTGGGCGCTCGCGCTCGGCGCGATGGTCCTCATGACCTGCCGGCACGTCGTGGACTTCTCCTTCAACGAGGCCAACCACGACGCCACGGCCAACACCAGCCCGACCGCCGCCCTCTCCAGCAAGCTGGACAGCGTCGGCTGGACGGTCTGGGCCCGCCGCATGATCATCCTGCCGATCGGCGAGCGCTGGGCGATGATCGCCGTCCTCACCGCCGCCACCAGCCCCCGGATCGTCTTCTGGGCCCTGATCGTCGGCTGCGCCTTCGGCGCCTGCTACACCACGGCCGGCCGCGTCCTGCGCTCCCTGACCCGCAAGGCCACCCGCACCGACCGGGCCGCACGAGCCCTGGCGGACCTCGCGGACTCGGGGCCGATCGCCGAACTGGTGGCCAAGGCCGGACGGCGGCCGGGCATCCGGCCGTTCTCCCGCTTCCCCGTGGTGATCGCCCTGATCGGCGCGGCCTGCCTGCTCGTGTCGGCCTGGCTCGACCCGTTCGGCAGCCCGTTCACCGTCATGGCCGCGATCATCTACGCGGTCTTCGCCGGCGCCGCCGTCGCCCGCCCCCTCAAGGGCGCCCTCGACTGGCTCGTACCGCCCGTCTTCCGCGCCGCCGAGTACGGCACCGTGCTCATCCTCGCGGCCAAGGCGGACGCCGCCCACGCACTCCCCGCCGCATTCGGGCTGGTCGCGGCCGTCGCCTACCATCACTACGACACGGTGTACCGCATTCGCGGGGGCACCGGCGCGCCGCCCGCCTGGCTGGTGCGCGTCACCGGCGGACACGAGGGGCGCACGCTCCTGGTGACCGTCCTCGCCGCCCTGCTGGCGGACCGCGGCGACGACTTCACCCTGGCACTGACCGCGCTGGCGGTCGCCGTCGCGCTGGTGGTGCTCGTGGAGTCCATCCGCTTCTGGGTCTCCTCCGGAGCACCCGCCGTTCACGACGAAGGAGAAACAGCATGATCGGCCTCGTACTGGCAGCCGGTGCCGGACGGCGTCTGCGCCCCTACACCGAGACGCTTCCGAAGGCCCTCGTGCCCGTGTCCGGCGAGGGCACCGAGAACGAGCTGACCATCCTCGACGGCACGCTCAAGAACTTCGCCGAGATCGGCCTCACCGAGGTCGCGATCGTCGTCGGCTACCGCAAGGAGGCCGTCTACGCCCGCAAGGAGGCGCTGGAGGCCAAGTACGGCCTCACCCTCACCCTCATCGACAACGACAAGGCCGAGGAGTGGAACAACGCCTACTCCCTGTGGTGCGCCCGTGAGGTCCTCAAGCGCGGTGTGATCCTCGCCAACGGCGACACCGTCCACCCGGTCTCCGTCGAGAAGACCCTGCTCGCCGCCCGCGGCAAGGGCCAGATCATCCTCGCCCTCGACACGGTGAAGAACCTCGCCGACGAGGAGATGAAGGTCATCGTCGCCGAGGGCAAGGGCGTCGAGCGCATCACCAAGCTGATGGACCCGGCCACCGCCACCGGCGAGTACATCGGTGTCACCCTCATCGAGGCCGAGGCCGCCGAGGAGCTCGCCGACGCGCTCAAGGCCACCTTCGAGCGCGACCCCGACCTCTACTACGAGGACGGCTACCAGGAGCTCGTCAACCGCGGCTTCACCGTCGACATCGAGCCCATCGGTGACGTCAAGTGGGTCGAGATCGACAACCACGACGACCTCGCGAAGGGCCGTGAGATCGCGTGCCAGTACTGACTCGGCTGATCCCCTCGCCGGTCGTCGTCGACATCCGCCGGGGAGCGCTGGACGACCTGTCCGCGCTCCTCGCGGACCAGCGGATCTCCAGCAACGGCAAGATCGCCGTCGCTATCAGCGGCGGCTCGGGCCTCAAGCTGCGTGACCACTTCGCCCCCGAGCTGCCCGGTGCCGACTGGTACCCGGTCTCGGGCGGCACGATCGACGAGGCCGTCAAGCTCGCCGACGCCATGCGCGGCAAGCGGTACGACGCCGTGGTCGCCCTCGGCGGCGGCAAGATCATCGACGTGACCAAGTACGCGGCGGCCCGGGTCGGGCTGCCGCTGGTGGCCATCGCCACCAACCTGTCGCACGACGGGATCTGCTCGCCGGTGTCCACCCTGGACAACGACAACGGGCGCGGCTCCTACGGGGTGCCGACCCCGATCGCGCTGGTCATCGACCTCGACGTGATCCGGGACGCCCCCGTGCGGTACGTCCGCTCCGGCATCGGCGACGCGATCTCCAACCTGTCCGCCATCGCGGACTGGGAGCTCTCGCACCGCGAGACCGGCGAGCCCGTCGACGGCCTCGCGGCCGCCATGGCCCGCAGCGCGGGCGAGGCGGTGCTCCGCCACCCCGGCGGCGTCGGCGACGACGACTTCCTCGTCACGCTCTCCGAGGGCCTGGTGATGTCCGGCATCGCCATGTCGATCAGCGGCGACACGCGCCCCTCCTCGGGCGCCTGCCACGAGATCAGCCACGCCTTCGACCTGCTCTTCCCGGCCCGCGCCGCCAGCCACGGCGAGCAGTGCGGTCTCGGCGCCGCCTTCGCCATGCACCTGCGCGGCGACCGCAGCTCCTCCGCGCTGATGGTCGAGACCCTGCGCCGGCACGGGCTGCCCGTCCTGCCGGAGGAGATCGGCTTCACCGTGGACGAGTTCGTCCGGGCGGTGTCCTTCGCCCCGCAGACCCGGCCGGGCCGCTTCACCATCCTCGAACACCTCGACCTGTCCGACGACGAGATCAGGGACGCGTACGCCGACTATGCCAAATCCATCGGTAGCTGAGGCCCGTCCGGTGCGGAAGCCCTCGGTGGCGGAACTCCGCCCGGTCGTCCACCCGCCGGGTGTGAAGGACCGGCGGAGCGGTGAGCACTGGGGCGGCCGGCTGTACATGCGGGAGATCTCCCTCAGGATCACCCGGCAGCTCGTCGGCACCAAGGTGACGCCGAACCAGCTCACGTACGTGATGACGCTCGCGGGCGTCCTCGCCGCACCCGCCCTGCTCGTGCCCGGGATCCCGGGCGCGCTGCTCGGCGCGCTCATGGTCCAGCTCTACCTGCTGCTCGACTGCGTCGACGGCGAGGTGGCCCGCTGGAAGAAGCAGTACTCGCTGGCCGGGGTCTACCTGGACCGGGTCGGCGCCTATCTGTGCGACGCGGCCGTCCTCGTCGGCTTCGGCCTGCGCGCCGCCGACCTGTGGGGCTCGGGCCGGATCGACTGGCTGTGGGCCTTCCTGGGCACGCTCGCCTCCCTCGGCGCCATCCTGATCAAGGCCGAGACCGACCTCGTCGGCGTCGCCCGCCACCAGGGCGGTCTGCCGCCGGTCAAGGAGGCGGCCTCCGAGCCGCGCTCCTCGGGCATGGCGCTCGCCCGCCGGGCCGCCGCCGCGCTCAAGTTCCACCGGCTCGTCCTCGGCATCGAGGCCTCGCTGCTCATCGTGGTCCTCGCGATCGCGGACCAGGCCAGGGGAGACCTCTTCTTCTCCCGGCTCGGTGTCGCCGTCCTCGCCGGCATCGCCCTGCTCCAGACCGTGCTGCACCTGGTGTCGATCATGGTCTCCAGCAGGCTGAAGTGAGGCCGGCCGTGAGTACGCCGCTCAGGGTGGGTGCCGTCGTCATCACGATGGGCACCCGCCCCGACGACCTGCGCGCGCTCATCGACTCGATCGCGAAGCAGGAGGGCGACCCGATCGAGGTCGTCGTCGTCGGTCAGGGCACCCCCGTCACCGGGGTGCCCGACTGGGTCCGGACCGTCGAGCTGCCCGAGAACCTCGGCATCCCCGGCGGCCGGAACGTCGGCATCGAGGCCTTCGGACCCGGCGGCACCGACGTCGACGTCCTGCTCTTCCTCGACGACGACGGGCTGCTCGCCCACACCGACACCGGCGAGCTGGTCCGGCAGGCCTTCACCGCCGACCCGCGCCTCGGCATCATCAGCTTCCGGATCGCCGATCCGGAGACCGGGGTCACCCAGCGCCGGCACGTGCCCCGGCTCCGCTCGGCCGACCCGATGCGCTCCTCGCGGGTGACCACCTTCCTCGGCGGCGCCAACGCCGTGCGCACCAAGGTCTTCGCCGAAGTCGGCGGTCTGCCCGACGAGTTCTTCTACGCGCACGAGGAGACCGACCTCGCCTGGCGCGCGCTCGACGCCGACTGGATGATCGACTACCGTTCCGACATGGTGCTGCTGCACCCCACCACAGCCCCGTCCCGGCATGCCTCGTACCACTTCAACGTGGCCCGCAACCGAGTGTGGCTGGCACGTCGCAATCTGCCCGCACCCCTGGTGCCGGTCTATCTCGGCGTCTGGCTCCTGCTCACCCTGGCCCGGCGGCCCTCGCTCTCCGCGCTGAAGGCGTGGCTCGGCGGATTCCGCGCGGGCTGGACGACCCCCTGCGGACCGCGCCGCCCCATGAGGTGGCGTACGGTGTGGCGGCTGACCCGGCTGGGTCGCCCCCCGGTCGTCTGACATCGTGGTACCCGACGTGCCGCGCATCTTGAACACGAAAGTTTCGACTTGTGAGTGACACACACCAGGGCGGGGCGGTCGCGACGAGCGCGCCTCCGTCCGTCGACGAGGGCCTCTCCTCGGCCGCGCTGGCCGCGAAGTACGGCCTCTCGGTCAGCGGCGCCCGGCCCGGTCTCGCCGAGTACGTCCGTGAGCTGTGGAGCCGCCGCCACTTCATCCTGGCCTTCTCCTCCGCGAAGCTCACCGCCCAGTACAGCCAGGCGAAGCTCGGCCAGGTGTGGCAGGTGGCGACCCCGCTCCTGAACGCCCTGGTCTACTACCTGATCTTCGGGCTCATCCTGCAAGCCGGCCGGGGCATGTCCAAGGGGGTCTACATCCCCTTCCTGGTCACCGGCATCTTCGTGTTCACCTTCACCCAGAGCTCGGTCATGGCCGGCGTCCGGGCGATCTCCGGGAACCTCGGCCTCGTCCGGGCCCTGCACTTCCCGCGCGCCACCCTCCCGATCTCCTTCTCGCTCCAGCAGCTCCAGCAGCTGCTGTACTCGATGATCGTGCTCGTGGCGGTCGCGGTCTTCTTCGGCAGCTACCCCTCGCTGCGCTGGCTGCTCGTGATCCCGGCGCTCGCCCTGCAGTTCGTGTTCAACACGGGCCTCGCCATGATCGTGGCCAGGCTGGGCGCCAAGACGCCGGACCTCGCCCAGCTGATGCCGTTCATCATGCGCACCTGGATGTACGCGTCGGGCGTGATGTTCTCGATCCAGACGATGCTCGCCGACAAGCCGGCCTGGATCGCCGACATCCTCATGTACAACCCGGCGGCCGTGTACATGGACCTGATGCGCTACGCCCTCATCGAGGGCTACGGCGCGGACAACCTGCCGGACCACGTCTGGATCACCGCGCTGGCCTGGGCCCTGCTCTTCGGCATCGGCGGTTTCGTCTACTTCTGGAAGGCCGAGGAGAGGTACGGCCGTGGCTGACACGAACCAGGGCAAGGTCCCCACCGTCATCTGCGACGACGTCCACATCGTCTACCGGGTCAACGCCGGCGGCGGCGGCAAGGGCAGCGCCACGGCGGCGCTCAGCCGGATCGTCGGCCGCGGCAAGGCCGAGGTCACCCGGGGCGTCCGCAAGGTCCACGCGGTCCGCGGCGTCACCTTCACCGCCTACCGCGGCGAGGCCATCGGCCTCATCGGCTCCAACGGCTCCGGCAAGTCCACCCTGCTGCGCGCCATCGCCGGTCTGCTCCCCACCGAGAGCGGCAGCGTCTTCACCGACGGGCAGCCCTCGCTCCTGGGCGTCAACGCGGCGCTCATGAACGACCTCACCGGCGAGCGCAACGTGATCCTGGGCGGCCTCGCCATGGGCATGAGCCGCGAGGAGGTGAAGGACCGCTACGAGGGCATCGTCGACTTCTCCGGCATCAACGAGAAGGGCGACTTCATCAGCCTTCCCATGCGGACGTACTCCTCCGGCATGGGCGCCCGGCTCCGCTTCGCCATCGCGGCCGCCAAGAACCACGACGTCCTCCTCATCGACGAGGCCCTCGCCACCGGTGACCGCAAGTTCCAGATCCGCTCCGAGGAGCGCATCCGCGAGCTCCGCAAGGAGGCCGGCACGGTCTTCCTGGTGAGCCACAGCAACAAGTCCATCCGCGACACCTGCGACCGGGTGCTCTGGCTGGAGAAGGGGCAGCTCCTGATGGACGGCCCCACGGAGGAAGTCCTGAAGGCGTACGAGCGCGAGACCGCGCGCTGAAGCCTCTGAGGAACCCCTGCCGGATTCATCCGGTAGGGGTTCTTCCGTTTTCTGCGCGTCGCAACCCCCACCTGGAATGTTCATGCGGTTAACTTCGGGCAGGATGAGCCCATGGCAGCGAGCTCGGCGGGAAAGACGTACCACCACGGCGATCTGCGCAACGCGCTGATCTGCGCGGCCGTCGACCTCGCCTGCGAAGGCGGCCCCGAGCGGGTCGTCCTGCGCGAGGCGGCCCGCCGGGTCGGCGTCTCGCCCACCGCCGCCTACCGGCACTTCGACGGGCGGGGCGAACTCCTCCGTACCGTCCGGGCCCATGCCCGCCGGGAGCTCGCCGCGTCCATGGAGCGGGCCGCCGCCCGTGAACCCGGCGCCGACGACCCCTTCCTCGCGGCCGAGCGCCGGGTCACCGCCCTCTGCCGGGGGTACGTCGGCTTCGCCGTGGAGCAGCCCGGCCTCTACCGGGCCGCGTTCTGCGTCCCCCGCCCCGGCGCGGGGGGCGAGCCCGCCCCCGAGCGGCGGCCCGCCGAGCCCGAGATCCGGGCGTTCACCCTGCTCAGGGAGGCGCTCGAAGCGCTCGCCGCGCTCGGCACCGCGCGGCCCGGCGTCCGCCCCGCCACCGGCGCCGCCGCGTGGTCGGCCGTGCACGGACTGTCACTTCTCCTGGTCGACGGGCCCCTTCGCCGTCTCTCCGCCCAGGGCAGGAGCGTCGTCGTCGAGGCGACCCTCTCCATGGTGGTCTCCGGAACGACCGCCGGCTGAACCCGAACTCCCTTGCGGGGAGGGCTGGTTGACGGCCAGTACGGGTGAGGGGCGCGACGCCCGCCACCCCGGAATGGCGAAGGTCGTCGTACAACGTAAGCTGGACCGGTCTGTTTCGCGGCAATGAGGGCGGTACCCCGCGGCCATCGGGCCCCCGGGTGGCGGCCCTACGGGCAGGGGTCGGCGGCGTGTCCGAAATAGGATGGATTGGATCGGCAGTGTAGAACGGGAGACGTGACGGCCATGACGCAGAATCTCCAGCTCCACGAGGGTGTCGCCGTCCCTCCGTCGGGAACCGCCCAGTGACGGAGACCCGGCAGGCGCGCACCGACGCCTCCTCGCGCGCCACACTCGGCAAGGCCGCGGACGAGAACTTCCCCGTGGCCCCCTTCTTCCTGCCCCGCGCCTGGCGCGACGACCTCATGGCCGTCTACGGCTTCGCCCGGCTCGTCGACGACATCGGCGACGGCGACCTCGCCCCCGGCGGCGCCGACGCCCGCCACCTCGGCGTCGACCCCGCGGCCGCGGCGGACCGGCTCGTCCTCCTCGACGCCTTCGAGGCCGACCTCCGCCGGGTCTTCGACTCCACCCCGCACCACCCGCTGCTGCGCGCGCTCCAGCCGACCGTGCGCCGGCGCGGGCTCACCCCCGGGCCCTTCCTCGGCCTGATCGCCGCCAACCGGCAGGACCAGCTGGTCCGCCGCTACGAGACGTACGACGACCTCCTCGCGTACTGCGAGCTCTCCGCCAACCCCGTCGGCCGGCTCGTCCTCGCGATCACCGGCACCGACACCCCCGAGCGGATCCGCCGCTCCGACGAGATCTGCACCGCCCTCCAGATCGTCGAGCACCTCCAGGACGTCGCCGAGGACCTCGCCCGCGACCGGATCTACCTGCCGGCCGAGGACCTCAAGCGCTTCCACGTCACCGAGCACGACCTCGCCGCGCCCACCGCCGGCGCCTCCGTGCGGGCCCTGATCGCCTTCGAGGCCGAGCGGGCCCGCGCACTCCTGCACGCGGGCGCCCCGCTCGTCGGCAGCGTCCACGGACGGCTCCGCCTCCTCCTCGCCGGGTTCACGGCCGGGGGACTCGCCGCGCTCGACGCCGTCGCCGACGCCGGATACGACGTGCTGGCCGGCCCACCGAAGTCCACCAAGCCGAGCCTGATGCGCCAGGCGGGAGCGGTACTGCTCCGGGCGCGGAGAGAGGGGTGAGCGCGACCGTGGAGGCACAGCACCAGCCGTCCGCACCGGTCCAGGCCGCCTACAGCTACTGCGAGGCGGTCACCGGACAGCAGGCCCGCAACTTCGCCTACGGGATCCGGCTGCTCCCGGCCGAGAAGCGACAGGCGATGTCCGCGCTGTACGCCTTCTCGCGGCGCGTCGACGACATCGGCGACGGCACGCTCCCGCCCGAGGAGAAGCGGGAGCGGCTCGAAGCCACCCGGGACATCCTGGAGCGCATCCGCAAGGGCCTCGTCGAGGAGGACGACACCGACCCCGTCGCCGTCGCCCTCGCCGACTCGGCCCGCCGCTTCCCGATCCCGCTCGGCGGCCTCGACGAGCTCATCGACGGCGTCCTCATGGACGTGCGCGGCGCGACCTACGAGACCTGGGACGACCTCAAGGTCTACTGCCGCTGCGTCGCCGGTGCGATCGGCCGGCTGTCCCTCGGCGTCTTCGGCACCCAGCCCGGCGCCCAGGGCGCCGACCGGGCACCCGAGTACGCCGACACCCTGGGCCTCGCGCTCCAACTCACCAACATCCTCAGGGACGTACGCGAGGACGCCGGGAACGGGCGCACCTATCTGCCCGCCGACGACCTGGCCAAGTTCGGCTGCTCGGACGGCTTCGGCGGCGACGCCCCGGGCCCCGGGGCCGACTTCGCCGGGCTCGTCCACTTCGAAGTGCGGCGCGCCCGCGCCCTGTTCGCCGAGGGCTACCGGCTGCTGCCCATGCTCGACCGGCGCAGCGGCGCGTGCGTCGCCGCCATGGCCGGCATCTACCGGCGCCTCCTCGACCGGATCGAGCGCGACCCCGAGGCCGTCCTGCGCGGCCGCGTCTCCCTGCCGGGCCGCGAGAAGGCGTACGTCGCGGTGCGCGGCCTCTCCGGCCTCGACACCCGCCACATCGCCCGCCGCACGGTCAGGAGGCGCGCGTGATGCGCCCGTGCGCCGCCGCCCGCCGGGCAACCCCGGGCGCCGTTCCGGCGTCCCTGCCCGAGGTGCCCCCGAATCCGACCACGACGACCCGAACGGAGGCCGCGTGAACCCCGAAGGAACCGACCACGACACCCCGCCGGCCACACCCGGCACCGGGCGCGTCCCCGGCACGGGCTCCGGCCGGCAGCACTCCGCCGTCGTCGTCGGCGGCGGGCTCGCCGGGATCACCGCAGCCCTCCAGCTCGCCGAGAGCGGCGTCCGCGTCACCCTGCTCGAAGGCCGGCCCCGGCTCGGCGGCCTCGCCTTCTCCTTCCGGCGCGGCGACCTGACCGTCGACAACGGCCAGCACGTCTACCTGCGCTGCTGCACCGCCTACCGCTGGTTCCTCGACCGGGTCGACGGCGCCCGGCTCGCACCCCTCCAGGACCGCCTCGACGTCCCCGTCCTCGACGTCGCGCACCCGCGCGGCCCCCGGCTCGGCCGGCTCCGCCGCGACAACCTCCCCGTACCGCTGCACCTCGCGCGCAGCCTCGCCACGTACCCGCACCTCTCCCTCGCCGAGCGCGCCTCCGTCGGCCGGGCCGCGCTCGCCCTGAAGAAGCTCGACCCCGCCGACCCGGCCCTCGACGGCATCGACTTCGCCACCTGGCTCGGCCGCCACGGACAGTCCCCGCGGGCCGTCGAAGCCCTCTGGGACCTCGTCGGCATCCCCACCCTCAACGCCCCCGCCCCGCAGGCCTCCATGGGGCTCGCCGCGATGGTGTTCAAGACCGGACTCCTCTCCGAGCCCGGCGCCGCCGACATCGGCTGGGCGCACGTCCCGCTCGGCGAACTCCACGACACCCGCGCCTCGAAGGAGCTCGACGCCCTCGGCGTCCGCACCGCGCTGCGCACCAAGGCCGAGCGGATCTCCCGTACCGACGACGGGCGTTGGGCCGTCGACGTACCGGGGGAGCGGATCGAGGCCGACGCCGTCGTCCTCGCCGTCCCGCAGCACGAGACCCACGGCCTGCTGCCCGAGGGCGCCCTCGACGACCCCGACCGGCTCCTCGACATCGACACCGCCCCCATCCTCAACCTGCACGTCGTCTACGACCGCAAGGTGCTGAAGCAGCCCTTCTTCACCACGCTCGGCTCCCCGGTGCAGTGGGTCTTCGACCGCACCGACTCCTCCGGACTGAAGGGCGCCGGCCAGTACCTGGCCATCTCCCAGTCCGCCGCGCAGGACGAGATCGACGAACCCGTCGCCGCCCTGCGCGAGAAGTACCTCCCCGAGCTGGAACGGCTCCTGCCCGCCGCCCGCGGCGCCGGGATCCGCGACTTCTTCGTCACCAGGGAGCGGACGGCCACGTTCGCCCCCACCCCGGGCGTCGGCCGGCTCCGGCCCGGCGCCCGCACCAGGGCCCCGGGGCTGTATCTGGCCGGGGCCTGGACCGCCACCGGCTGGCCCGCGACCATGGAGGGTGCCGTCCGCAGTGGTTTCAGCGCCGCGGGCGCCGCGCTCTCCGCCCTCGGCCGCCGCCATGACCATCCGCTGCAGGAGGCGGTATGAGTGTGAGTACCGGAACAAGAGGAGAGACCGTGCCGACAGTGCCGCCGGACAATCCGGCCGTCGACACCGCGGACGTGTCCGCACTGCTGGAGCGGGGGCGGACCCTGTCCACCCCCGTACTGCGGGCGGCCGTCGACCGCCTCGCGCCGCCCATGGACACCGTGGCCGCCTACCACTTCGGCTGGATCGACGCCCACGGCAACCCGACGGACGCCGACAGCGGCAAGGCCGTCCGCCCGGCGCTCGCCCTGTTGTCGGCCGAGGCCGCGGGGGTCGGGCCCGAGGTCGGGATCCCCGGCGCCGTCGCCGTGGAGCTCGTGCACAACTTCTCGCTGCTCCACGACGACCTGATGGACGGCGACGAGCAGCGCCGCCACCGCGACACGGTGTGGAAGGTGCACGGCCCCGCGCAGGCGATCCTCGTCGGCGACGCCCTCTTCGCCCTCGCCAACGAGATCCTGCTCGAACTCGGCACCGTCGAGGCCGGCCGCGCCACCCGCCGGCTGACCACGGCCAGCCGCAAGCTCATCGACGGGCAGGCCCAGGACATCTCCTACGAGCACCGCGAGCGGGTCACCGTCGAGGAGTGCCTGGAGATGGAGGGCAACAAGACCGGCGCCCTGCTCGCCTGCGCCGTCTCCATCGGCGCCGTCCTCGGCGGGGCCGACGACCGCACCGCCGACAAGCTGGAGGAGTACGGCTACCACCTCGGCCTCGCCTTCCAGGCCGTGGACGACCTGCTCGGCATCTGGGGCGACCCGGAGGCCACCGGCAAGCAGACCTGGAGCGACCTGCGCCAGCGCAAGAAGTCCCTGCCGGTCGTCGCCGCCCTCGCCGCGGGCGGACCGGCCTCCGAGCGGCTCGGCGAACTGCTCGCCGCGGACGCCAAGTCCATCGACTTCGACACCTTCTCCGAGGAGGAGTTCGCCACCCGCGCGGCCCTCATCGAGGAGGCCGGAGGCCGCGAGTGGACCTCCCAGGAGGCCCGCCGCCAGCACGCGATCGCGATCGCCGCGCTGAACGAGGTGGACATGCCGGCGCGGGTGCGGGACCAGCTCGTCGCACTGGCCGACTTCGTGGTCGTACGGAAGAGATGATCACCATCACCCAGATATGAGTTCGCAGTCGCCGGCCGGTGCCATCCGGCGCCGGCCGACGGCAGACCCGCAGGAGCAGAAGGAACCGACTGCACAAAGGGGAAGCCATGACAGCGACGACCGACGGAAGCGCCGGGGCCGTGGGCCCCCGGGCAGCCTCGGCCAGCAAGACGAACGACACCGACGCCTTCGCGTCCGGCCTCGACGGCACCGCCGCGCGGGCCGCCGAACGGGCCGTCGAGCATCTGCTCGCCCGGCAGGACCCGGCCGGCTGGTGGAAGGGCGACCTGGAGACCAACGTCACCATGGACGCCGAGGACCTCCTCCTCCGCCAGTTCCTGGGCATCCTCGACGCCGACACCACCCGCGCCGCCGCCCTCCACATCCGCCGCGAGCAGCGTGAGGACGGCGCCTGGGCCACCTTCTACGGCGGACCCGGCGAGCTCTCCGCCACCGTCGAGGCCTATGTGGCCCTGCGGCTCGCCGGAGACCCGCCCGAGGCCCCGCACATGGCCCGCGCCTCCGCCTGGGTCCGCGCCCGCGGCGGGATCGCCGCCACCCGGGTCTTCACCCGGATCTGGCTGGCCCTCTTCGGCTGGTGGCGCTGGGAGGACCTGCCCGAGCTGCCACCGGAGCTGCTCTTCCTGCCGAAGTGGTTCCCGCTGAACATCTACGACTTCGGCTGCTGGGCCCGGCAGACGATCGTGCCGCTCACCGTCGTCTCCGCGAAGCGCCCGGTGAGGCCCGCGCCCTTCCCCCTCGACGAACTGCACACCGACCCGGCGCGGCCGAACCCGCCCCGGCCGCTCGCCCCCGCCACCGGCTGGGACGGGATCTTCCAGCGGCTCGACAAGGCGCTGCACGTCTACCACCGCTTCGCCCCGCGCGGGGTGCGCAGGACGGCGATGAACGTCGCCGCCCGGTGGATCGTCGAGCGGCAGGAGAACGACGGCTGCTGGGGCGGCATCCAGCCTCCCGCCGTCTACTCGGTCATCGCCCTCCACCTCCTCGGCTACGACCTCCGGCACCCGGTCATGCGGGCCGGCCTGGAATCCCTCGACCGGTTCGCCGTATGGCGCGAGGACGGTTCGCGGATGATCGAGGCCTGCCAGTCGCCCGTCTGGGACACCTGCCTCGCCACCATCGCCCTCGCCGACGCCGGGCTCCGGCCCGACCACCCGGCCCTGGTCAAGGCCGTGGACTGGATGCTCGACGAGGAGATCACCCGCACCGGGGACTGGGCGGTGCGCCGGCCCGGACTCCCGCCGGGCGGCTGGGCGTTCGAGTTCCACAACGACAACTACCCCGACATCGACGACACCGCCGAAGTCCTGCTCGCCCTGCGGCGGGTGGAGCACCCGGACCCCGCCCGGGTGGAGGCGGCCGTCGCCCGGGGCGCCCGCTGGACCCTCGGCATGCAGTCGAAGAACGGCGCCTGGGGAGCCTTCGACGCCGACAACACCAGCGTCTTCCCCAACAAGCTGCCGTTCTGCGACTTCGGCGAGGTGATCGACCCGCCCTCCGCCGACGTCACCGCCCACGTGGTGGAGATGCTCGCGTACGAGGGGATGGCCCAGGACCCGCGCGCCCGCCGGGGCATCGAGTGGCTGCTCGCCGAACAGGAGCCCAACGGCGCCTGGTTCGGCCGCTGGGGCGTCAACCACGTCTACGGCACGGGCTCGGTGCTCCCCGCGCTCGCCGCCGCCGGCCTGCCCGCCTCCCACCCGGCGATGCGCCGGGCCGTCGCCTGGCTCGGATCCACGCAGAACGACGACGGCGGCTGGGGCGAGGACCTCCGCTCGTACAAGGAGGAGGAGTGGGTCGGGCGCGGCCCCTCCACCGCCTCCCAGACCGCCTGGGCCCTGATCGCCCTCCTGGCCGCCGGGGAGCGCGACTCCGAGCCCGTCCGCAGGGGCGTCGCCTGGCTGGTCGAGAACCAGCGGGAGGACGGCTCCTGGGACGAGCCGTACTTCACCGGCACCGGCTTCCCCTGGGACTTCTCCATCAACTACCACCTCTACCGGCAGGTGTTCCCGCTCACGGCGCTCGGGCGCTATGTGTACGGGGAGCCCTCGCCGCGCAAGGAGTGCTGATGGGCCGCGAGCCCGGCCCGGGCGCCGGCCCGCCGCTGCTGATCGCCTGCGCGCTCGGCATCGAGCAGTTCGCCCTGCGCAGCGGGGACCGGGGCGGCGCGCCGGGACCCGTGACCGTGCTGCGCACCGGCATGGGGCCCGACCGGGCCCGGCGGGCCGTGTCCCGGGTCCTCGGCGAGGAGGCCTGGCGGGACGCCGCGGTGATCGCCTCCGGCTTCTGCGCGGGCCTCGCGCCCGGCATGCACCCGGGGGACCTGATCGTCGCCGACGAGACCCGCGCCCCCGACGGCACGACCCTCTGCGCCGGGACCGAGCTCCTGGTGAAGGCCCTGGTCAAGGCGGTGCCCGGGCGCGCCGTCCACACCGGGCCGCTGATCGGCTCCGACCATGTGGTCCGCGGCCCCGAGCGGGCCGCGCTGGGGGCCGGCGGCGCGATCGCCGTCGACATGGAGTCCGCCGCCACGCTCCGTACCGCCCGGGCCGCCGGAGCGTTCGGGGACGGTCCGGACGCGCGTCCGGTTGCGGCCGTCCGGGTGGTCGTGGACGCTCCGGAACATGAACTGGTCCGGATCGGCACGGTACGCGGGGGAATATCAGCCTTCCGTGTTCTTCGTGCCGTCCTTCCCGCGTTCTTCGAATGGCACCGTTCTTTGCTGCTCCCCAGGAGGTGAACGAGTTATGGCCATGCCGCTCCGTCAGTCCATCCGGGTCGGGACCTACCTCTTCGAACAGAAGCTCCGCAAGCGGGACAAGTTCCCGCTGATCGTCGAGCTGGAGCCGCTCTACGCCTGCAACCTCAAGTGCGAGGGCTGCGGGAAGATCCAGCACCCGGCGGGTGTCCTCAAGCAGCGCATGCCGGTCGCCCAGGCGGTCGGCGCGGTGCTCGAGTCCGGCGCCCCCATGGTCTCCATCGCGGGCGGCGAGCCCCTGATGCACCCTCAGATCGACGAGATCGTGCGCCAGTTGGTGGCCCGGCGGAAGTACGTCTTCCTCTGCACCAACGCGATGCTGCTGCGCAAGAAGCTGGAGAAGTTCACCCCCTCCCCGTACTTCGCCTTCGCGGTCCACATCGACGGGCTGCGCGAGCGGCACGACGAGTCCGTCGCCAAGGAGGGCGTGTTCGACGAGGCGGTGGCGGCCATCAAGGAGGCCAAGCGGCGAGGCTTCCGGGTCACCACCAATTCGACCTTCTTCAACACCGACACCCCGCAGACCATCATCGAGGTGCTCAATTTCCTCAACGACGACCTCCAGGTCGACGAAATGATGATCTCGCCCGCCTACGCCTACGAGAAGGCCCCCGACCAGGAGCACTTCCTCGGCGTCGAGCAGACCCGCGAACTCTTCAAGAAGGCCTTCGCCGGCGGCAACCGGCGGCGCTGGCGGCTCAACCACTCGCCGCTCTTCCTGGATTTCCTGGAAGGAAAGGCGGACTTCCCCTGCACCGCCTGGGCCATTCCCAACTACTCGCTCTTCGGCTGGCAGCGCCCCTGCTATCTGATGAGCGACGGATACGTCCCCACGTACCGCGAACTCGTCGAGGACACCGACTGGGACAAGTACGGCCGCGGCAAGGACCCGCGCTGCGCCAACTGCATGGCGCACTGCGGCTACGAGCCCACCGCCGTCCTCGCCACCATGGGCTCCCTCAAGGAGTCCCTGCGGGCGATCCGTGAGACGGTCTCCGGGAACACCACGTCATGACCGGCGGGTTCGACCTGCGGGCGCTGCTCTCCGAGCGCGGCGCGGAGCGGTACGAGCTGCACGCCAGGTACCTCAACCACCAGCTGCCCCGCATGCTGCACACCATCGGCTTCGACAAGGTCTACGAGCGGGCCGAGGGCGCCCACTTCTGGGACGCCGACGGCGTCGACCACCTCGACATGCTCGCCGGCTTCGGCGTGATGGGCCTCGGACGGCACCACCCCGTCGTCCGCAAGGCCCTCCACGACGTCCTGGACGCCCAGCTCGCCGACCTCACCCGCTTCGACTGCCAGCCGCTGCCCGGGCTCCTCGCCGAGAAGCTGCTCGCCCACAGCCCGCACCTGGACCGGGTCTTCTTCGGCAACAGCGGCACCGAGGCCGTGGAGACCGCCCTCAAGTTCGCCCGGTACGCCACCGGGCGGCCGAGGATCCTCTACTGCCACCACGCCTTCCACGGGCTCACCACCGGCTCCCTCTCCGTCAACGGCGAGCAGGGCTTCCGGGAGGGCTTCGACCCGCTCCTGCCGGACACGGCGATCCCGCTGGGCGACCTCGGCGCCCTGGAGCGGGAGCTGCGGAAGGGGGACGTGGCCGGCTTCGTCGTCGAGCCCATCCAGGGCAAGGGCGTCCACGAGGCGCCCCCGGGCTTCCTCCGGGGCGCCCAGGAGCTGCTTCACCGGCACGGTGCGCTGCTCATCGCCGACGAGGTGCAGACGGGCCTCGGCAGGACCGGGGACTTCTACGCCTACCAGCACGAGGAGGGCGTCGAGCCGGACCTGGTCTGCGTCGCCAAGGCGCTCTCCGGCGGCTACGTGCCGGTCGGCGCCACCCTCGGCAAGGACTGGATCTTCAAGAAGGTGTACTCGTCGATGGACCGGGTCCTGGTCCACTCGGCGAGCTTCGGGTCGAACGCGCAGGCCATGGCGGCCGGGCTCGCCGTCCTCTCGGTCATGGAGGACGAGGGCACCGTCGCCCACGCCCGTCGGATGGGCGCGCTGCTGTCCGGCCGGCTGAAGGAGCTCGTGCCGCGGTACGAGCTGCTGCACGAGATCCGCGGCCGCGGCCTGATGATCGGGATCGAGTTCGGGCGGCCCTCCTCGCTCGGGCTGCGCGGGCGCTGGACGATGCTCCAGGCGGCCCGCAAGGGCCTCTTCGCCCAGATGGTCGTCGTCCCGCTGCTCCAGCGGCACCGGATCCTCACGCAGGTCTCCGGGGACCACCTGGAGGTGATCAAGCTGATCCCGCCGCTGGTCATCGACGAGGCGGACGTGGACCGGTTCGTCACGGCCTTCACGGCGGTCATGGACGACGCCCACGGCGGCGGCGGGCTCATGTGGGACTTCGGGAAGACGCTGGTCAAGCAGGCGGTCGCCCAGCGTTGAGCACGGGCTTTTGCCTCTGAGGCAAGAAACTTGCCTCAGAGGCACGATCCTGGCGGAATGGACGCATGGACCACGTCCCCGGGGACACCTCCCCGGACCCCGTCACCCCCGACGTCCTGCCCGACGTCGCCCCCCAGCTGCGGGCCCTGCGCCGCCGCCGGGGACTCACCCTGGAGGCCGCCGCCCAGCGGGCCGGTCTCTCGCCGGCCCACCTCTCGCGCCTGGAGACCGGCAACCGGCAGCCCTCGCTTCCGATGCTGCTCGCCCTGTCCCGCATCTACGGTACGACGGTCTCCGAGCTCCTGGGCGAGACGCCCCCCGAACGCGACCCCGTCGTCCGGGCCGGCCGCTCCGAGCCTGTCGAGGCGGACGGCTGGATCTACCGGCAGGCGGGCGGTGCCGGGCGCGCCCTCCAGTGCCTGCGGGTCCACGTGCCGTACGCCACCCGGGCCGACATCGTGCGCGTCCACCCCGGCGAGGAGTGGATCCACGTCCTGGAGGGGCGGGTGCGGCTCGCGCTCGGCGAGGCCGTCCACGTACTCGACCCCGGGGACAGCGCGCACTTCGACTCGCTCACCCCGCACCGGATCGGCGCCGCCACACCCGGCGGGGCCGAGCTGCTCTTCGTCCACACCCTGATGCAGAGCCCCGCCGCCGAGCTGTGCCTCGGCGACGGGACCCCGCACCGGCGCTGACGTCCCAGAAAGGACCGACATGTCCGAGAAGTCCGTACCGGTCACCGGCGAGGAGCGCGGTGAGGGCAAGTTCCCCAAGGGGCTCGTGCTCCGCCTCTTCGCCTATCTGATCGCCGGCCACCTCTTCGCCGGCTTCCTCTACCTGCTCTTCATGCTGGGCGGGCAGAACCAGTAGGCCTCAGGCCTCCGTGACCAGCCGCTCCCGCAGCCGCTCGCGGGTCTCCGGGGCCAGCTTCAGGCCCTCGGAGAAGTAGGCGTCGACCGAGCCCCAGGTCGTCTCGATCGTCTCGAACGCGGCCCGCAGGTACTCCACCCGCGCGTCGAAGAGCGGGCTCAGCAGCTCCATCACCTCGGGCGACATCGCGTCCGGGGAGGTGGAGCTGCGGCGCACCTTGTAGCGGCGGTGCGGGGCGTTCGACTTCACGTAGTCGGCCTCGATCGCCTCCCGGTCGACCCCGACGGCGAGCAGGGTGATCGCGATGGCGACCCCGGCCCGGTCCTTGCCGGCCGCGCAGTGCAGGAGGGCCGGGACGCTCTCCTCCGCCATGGAGTGCAGGAGCCGGCTGTGCTCCGCGGTCCGCTCCAGCACGCTCTTACGGTACGAATCGGACATCCGGGCGGCCGCCTTGCCGTCGCCGAGGATCTCCCGGAGCTGCTCGATCTCGCCGTCGCGGACCAGTCGCCAGAACTCCTTGCCGTCGGCCGGGTCGTTGAGCGGTATGTTCACGTTCCGCACGCCGGGCAGCTCGACGTCCGCGCCCTCGATCTTCCGGTCCGCCTCGTTGCGGAAGTCGAATACGGTGTGCAGGCCCAGCGAGGCCAGGAAGGCGGCGTCGTCCTCCGTCGCGTGGGCGAGGTGGCCGCTGCGGAAGAGGCGGCCGGGGCGGACGGCGCGCCCGTCCGCCGTCGGCAGCCCGCCCACGTCCCGGAAGTTGCGGACCTCCGTCAGCTCGGGCTCGTCGGCTTCGGCGGGCGGGACCTGCGGCAGCTGCTGCGTCACGGCTGCTCCTGTTCTGTAGATCGATTCCTGGGGCAATCATCTCGGGTGAGGGCCGGAACACGCACCCCCTCGGACGGGAATGGGTGATCTGTCCGTATTGAGGAGTTCGGTATAACCCGCCCCGGTTGCAGGGGAGATGGGGATCGGCGCGTGAGGAGCGTCATAACCGTGACGGACCGTGCCTGATCGTCTTTTCCAATTTCCCCCCGGGAAAAGGAGATCGAGGGACCGTCATCCACGGAGGGTGACCGGAATTCCGGCCGGATATCACGCGAACCGGGAGCACTTGAAAACCGTGGCTTGTTCACGCCGCCCCCCTCGTCTAGCGTCGCGCTCACTCCGGTCGGACCGCCGAATCCTGCCACCGCCCGGAATCCGCACTCACCCGTAGAAGGCAGGAGCGGGGGACCCAGGTAAGTACGCCGATCCCTCGAAGAAGGACGGCTCGGGGTGAAGTCGCGTGAGAACGCGGCCGGACATCTCCAGTCCGAACCCGACAGCTCACCTCGCAGGCGACGGAGAGGAATTCGCCATGCCCGCGAAGGGTAAGCACCGCCGCCCCAAGGTCAACCGTCTGACCCGGGGCATCGCCGCCGCCGGCACCGGCGGCGCCGTCGTCGCCCTCCCGCTCCTCGGAGCCACCGGCGCCCACGCCGCCGAGCAGGCCGCCCCGGCCGCCGCCCCCGCCCACGCCGTCGCCCAGACGAAGGCCGCCCCTGCCGCCCAGGCGAAGGCCGCGCCGAAGACGTACTCCGTGGTCCGCGGCGACTACCTGTCGAAGATCGCCGCCGAGCACCACCTCGTCGGCGGCTGGCAGAAGCTGTACCAGGA
Organism: Streptomyces sp. NPDC055815; assembly: GCF_053616475.1. Taxonomy (NCBI): domain Bacteria; kingdom Bacillati; phylum Actinomycetota; class Actinomycetes; order Kitasatosporales; family Streptomycetaceae; genus Streptomyces; species Streptomyces sp. NPDC055815. Next base: position 101,712 of record NZ_JBSHDU010000010.1, read on the forward strand.
CAACCGCCAGGTCATCGGCGAGAACCCCTCGCTGATCCTCCCCGGCATGAAGCTCACCCTCGGCGCCAAGAGCACCGCGAAGGCCCACCCGAAGAAGGCCACGCACGAGAGCACGCAGGGCTCCGGCAAGAACGGCGACACCCAGCGCGCCTCCCGCGGCAGCGAGCGCTCCTCGGCCCCCGCCGCCGCGACCTCCACCTCCTCTTCGTCGTCCTCCTCGTCGGCCGGTACGACCTCCTCCTCTGGCTGGTTCGCCCCCGTCAGCGGCGGCGTCTCCACCCCGTACCGCGCCTCGGGCGCGATGTGGTCCTCCGGCTACCACACCGGTGTCGACTTCATCGCCTCCACCGGCACCAGCGTCATCGCCGTCGGCCCCGGCACGGTCTACTCCGCGGGCAACGGCGGCGCGTATGGCAACCAGGTCGTCATCCAGCACGCCGACGGCACCTTCTCGCAGTACGCCCACCTCTCCTCGATCTCCGTCTCCGCCGGCGAGACCGTCCGCGGCGGCCAGCAGATCGGCCTCTCCGGCTCGACCGGCAACTCCTCCGGCCCGCACCTGCACTTCGAGATGCGCACCGGCCCGGAGTACGGCTCCGACGTCGACCCGCTGGCCGCCCTGCGGTCGCACGGCGTGAGCATCTGACACCGCGTCAAGAAGCCTTCGTCATCCGGAAGCCCGGCACACACGTGCCGGGCTTCCGGCGTATTCCGGCTTGGCGGAATCTTTATCGGTGGCATATGTCACCCGGCGTCAACCCCTCCTTACGGTCGCGTAGGTCACACGCGAAGGGGAAAAATGTGCTCCCGTGGCAGACGATTCGAGATCAACAGACAAGAACGCATTCGGGTCGTACGCGGCGATCGGTGACAGCTTCACCGAGGGCGTCGGAGACCCCGGGCCCGACGGGACGTACGTCGGCTGGGCGGACCGCTTCGCGGTCCTGCTCGCCGACCAGCTGCCGGAGCACGACGACTTCCGCTACGCCAACCTGGCCGTACGCGGGCGCCTTCTCGACCAGATCGTGGCGGAACAGGTCCCCCGGGCGAAGGAACTCGCCCCCGACCTGGTGACCTTCTGCGCGGGCGGCAACGACATCATCCGCCCCGGGACGGACCCCGACGACGTGGCCGAGCGCTTCGAGCGCGCCGTCGCCGACCTCAGCTCCGCCGTCGGCACCGTCATGGTGACCACCGGCTTCGACACCCGCGACGTGACGCTCCTCAAGCACCTGCGCGGCAAGATCGCCACGTACAACGGGCACGTCCGGGCCATCGCGGACCGCTACGACTGCCCGGTCCTCGACCTGTGGTCGCTGAAGTCCGTCCAGGACCGCCGGGCCTGGGACGACGACCGGCTGCACCTGTCGCCCGAGGGACACACCCGCGTCGCCCTGCGCGCCGCCCAGGTCCTCGGCATGCCGGTGCCCGCCGACCCCGACCAGCCCTGGCCGCCGGTCCCGGCGCGCGGCACGCTCGAGGTGCGCCGCGACGACATCCACTGGGCCAGGGAGTACCTGGTGCCGTGGATCGGGCGCCGGCTGCGCGGCGAGAGCTCCGGCGACCACGTCGAGGCCAAGCGCCCCGACCTCATGCCCCTGTAGCGGGCGGTACGGCGGCGGGGATCCGCTCCAGGACCCCGCCGGCGAACACGTCGTACAGCGGCAGCGTCTCCAGGTGGACGTACCCGATGTGGCAGTCGCAGACGGCGAGGGGGCAGGCGCGGGGACGCAGGGCGGCACGGTACGAGCCGTCGTACAGGTTCCCCAGCTCGGCCCTGACGAAGTGGCAGCGCCGCACCGTCCCCTCGCCGTCCACCGAGATCACCGACTCGCCGGTGCGGCAGGGCAGCCCCGCCGAGCGGTGCGGATGCCGGCTGTACGGGAACAGCGGGTCGAGCTCCGTCCAGCCCGCGGCCTCCGCGTCGGTGTACGTGTGCCCCTCCGCCGCGTTCGCCCAGAGGTAGACGTGCGGCGGCAGCGCGGCCCGCAGCCGGCGTGCCTCCTCCCGGTGCTCGGGAAGGCCGACCACGCCGACGCTGTAGCGGACGCCTCGATCCGCGAGCTCCCGGCACTTCGTGAGGAACCGCTCGTACGGGGTCTGCCCCGGGTGGTACGTGCACCAGAGCGCCACGCTCTCCGGGTCCGCCTCGGCCAGCCACTCCGTCCGGCAGCTCAGATTGGTCTGGATCGCCACCCGCTCCACCTGCGGAAGCCGCGACAGCTCGACCAGCGCCCGCCGGTACCAGGAGCGGACCAGGCCCTCGCCCCACGGGGTGAAGAGGATCCGCAGCCGGTCGCCCGTCTGCGCCGCCGCCCAGCCGGTGAACCGTTCGAGCGCCGCCCGGTCCGCGCGCAGCTGCTCCCGGCTGTCCCGGCGCTTGGCGAAGGGACAGTACGGGCAGTCGAAGTCGCAGGAGGAGAGCGGGCCCCGGTAGAGCAGGGTGAGATCCACGGCCGCCCCCTACTTCGCCTCGTACGCGGCCATCGCGGCCGCCACGGCGGGGGAGAACAGCTCGGGGCCCAGCCCGTCCGAGTACGCGAGTCCCTCGGGCGACAGCCGCAGCAGCCCGGCCGGGGCGTCCGCCAGCCAGCCGTACTCCTCGAAGCGGGCGAGCTCCGGGCCGAAGTCCGCGAACGGCGAGGACCCGAACCGCTCCTCGTACCCGGCGACCGGCATGCCCTCGGCCTGGAGCAGCGACTGGAGGAGATGACGGCGACGGGCCTCGTCCCCGTCCACCTCGTATCCGTGCTGGGCGCGGGAGAAGTCCTCCGTCTCCGTGTACGCGTCGATGATCGAGCGGATCTCCCGCATGTCGACGGCGTAGTCGAAGGAGTAGTGCAGGGCCGAGGTGTACGAGCGGGCGCCGCAGCCCAGGCCGATCATGCCGTCCGTCTGGCAGGCGTAGTCGTCCGGCCCCGCGGGACCGGCGTCCCTGCGGCGGAACATCCGCATCGACACCTGCTCGTAGCCGTGCGCGAGGAGATGATCCCGGCCGTACCGGTAGAGGCGCAGCCGCTGCTCGTCCCACTCCCGGTCGGCGGCCGCCGGGTCCTGGAGCCGGCCGAGACCGGTCAGCGGGCGCACGTACAGCGGATAGAGGTACAGCTCCTCGGGCTGCCAGGCGAGGGCCGCGTCGAGCGAGACCCGCCAGGACCGCTCGGTCTGGCCGTCGATGCCGTAGATCAGGTCGATGTTGAGGACCGGAACGCCCGTGTCCCGGATCCGGCCGAGCGCCGCCTCGACGTCCGCGCGGTGCTGCGGCCGGACCGCGGCCCTCGCCTCGGCCTCCACGAAGCTCTGCACGCCGATGCTGAGCCGGGTCGCGCCCCGGTCAGCGAGCAGCGCCAGCCGGTCGGCGGTCGCCGTCGCCGGTGAGGTCTCCACGGAGAGCGGCACCGCGCGCAGGTCCACGCCCATCCGCTTCTCGGCGATGTCGCAGAGCCGCTCCAGCTCGGCGGCGGTGAGGAAGGTGGGCGTCCCGCCGCCGAACGCGGCCGTCGCGAACCGCACCGGTGCCGCGTCGCCGAGGGCCTCGCGGACGGCGGTGGCCTGGCGGTCGAGGGCGTCGAGATAGCGGGTGGTCAGCTCGTCCGGGGCGCCGATCCGGGTGAAGAGGTTGCAGAAGCCGCAGCGGACCTCGCAGAACGGTATGTGCGCGTAGAGCGAGAGAGCGTCCTTCGGCTCGTCGGCCCAGAGAGCGGCCAGCTCCGGACGCTCGGGGAGCACGCGGTAGGCCGTCTTGTGCGGGTAGGCGTAGACGTAGCTGCGGTACGGGCGGGGGCTGTGGGTCATGCCGCGACCTCGCCCTCGGCGCCCGGGGGTCCTGGTAGGACGAACTGTGCGTACGGCACGGTCCACACGACGTCGTGGCCGAGCCGGTGGCCGGTGAAGCCGTCCTCGCCGTACGCCGTGCCGTGGTCGGAGCAGACGATCGCGAAACAGGGGCGGCGGCTGCTCATCGCGGCGAACAGCCGCCCGATGTGCCGGTCGACGTACTCCAGGGCGGCCGCGTGGGTCTCCCGGGAGTCGCCGGCCTCGCGGGTCGCCCCCGGCAGATGGAACCAGTTGGGCTGGTGCAGCGCCGACACGTTGACGAAGAGGAAGAGGCGCTCCTCCCGGGGGAGGCCGGCGACGACCTCCTCGGCGCACGCGACCTGGGACTCGAAGGAGGACGGGGAGGCGACGCCGAAGGACGGCTCCCAGTGGCTCTCCTGGAACAGGTCCGGGAGCACCGAGCCTAGGGGCGGCCGCTTGTTGAAGAAGCCGACCCCGCCGACGCAGACCGTCCGGTAGCCCTCCCGTGCCAGGGCGGACACGAAGTCGGGGGTGTCGTGGACCCAGGTGCCGTCGGCGGTCGACTCGCTGCCCGCGAAACGGGCCGCGAACAGCCGGGGGTGAGGCCCCTGCGACGCCGGGGTCGGCAGGAAGCCGGCGAAGATCGCCTGGTGGGAGGCGTACGTGAAGCTGCCGGGCGCGTGCCGCCGCTCCCAGACCCCGCCGGGGAGATGGCGCGCCAGGTTCGGGATGCGGCCCTCGGCCGCGAGCTCGGCCGCCACGTCGTACCGGAGGGTGTCGAGGGTGACCAGGAGCAGATCGTGGCTGCCGACGATCGCGTTCATGTCGGGCTGGTTCACGTGGTGCTCGTTCCTGTGGTGCTGGTTTCGTCGGGGTACGGGAACTGTGCCGCGACCTGGGCACCGTACGTGTCGAGCCCCTCGGCGCCGCTGCCGGGCAGGCCCGTGAGGCCGGGCAGCAGATCGCCGAAGGCGTTCACCTCGCCCACGGCGAACCGGCGCCAGCCGCTCGCGGGCAGCAGATCGACGCCCACGCACCGGGTGCCGGGGAAGGCGGCCGCCGCCCGCTCGCAGACCCCGAGGGCGTCCGCCCAGCTGCCGCCGGCCGCGGCGATCGACGCCCGCGCGGCGGCCAGATCGCCCCGGGCGCCGCCCAGGTGCAGATTGGTCATGGGGGAGCGGCTGGTGCGGAGCACGGCGTGGGTGGCGCGCCCGTCGATCACCACCACCCGCAGGTCGGCGGCCCGGCCGTCCTGCGTGGCCTTCGGCAGCCAGCGCTCGACGTGCAGGCCGTCGGGGGCGAGGGCGTCCACGATCGCGGCGACCTCACGCTCGCTCGTGTAGCGCCGTACCCGCAGGGAGTTGAAGAGCAGGCCGTCGGCTCCGCGCTCCACGGAGGTGGTGGCCTGGACGCGGCCCGCGCCGTTCGTCTCCAGAGCCAGGACCCCCGAGGCGGAGGAGCCGTGCGCGAGCTTCACGAACACCCGGCGCATACCGCTCTCGGCGGTCAACGCCCTGACGTCCGCCCAGCCGCGTATCTCCGCGGCGCCGGGGCCCGAGGTCGGCGACTCGGGCACCGGGACTCCGGCCGCCCTCAGCCGGCCGTGGCTCAGCCGCTTGTCGAACAGGACCGCGAGCTCGGACGGATCGTCGACGAGGACGGCGCCCGCCTCGGCGACGGAGCGGGCCAGGTCCGCCACGGCGGCGGTGAACCGCCCGTACCAGCGGCCGGTGCCCTCGACCCGGGCCGGATCCTCGATCCCGCGCAGCAGCCGGTCGGCCTCCGGGTCCTCGCCGGGGGAATCGAGCCGCACGGTCTCGCCCGCCGCGAACCGCGCCCGGCCCCGGAGCACGTCCGGCCACGACACCGCCCGCGCCTCGGGCAGCCCGGCGGCCCGCAGCGCGTCCTGGAAGAACGCGACACGGCGGCTGGCCGGATCACCGACGACGACGAGACGCGGGCTTCGACGGCCGCCCGTCGGGTCGCCGGTGGCCATGAGGCGCGGCTGTCGGGAGTCCGCCCGATCGCCGGAGCCCACGAGGCGCGGGACGGAGGTCATTCGGCGACCGCGACGTAGCGCCAGACGTCCCCGTCGCCGTCGTCCTCCGCCACCTGCGCGTCACTGAGGTCGACGGTCACGCCGTGCGGGACGAGCGCGGCGCGGACGCGCTCGCACATGGCCTCCGACAGGTAGTGGTGGGAGAGGTCGAGGTGGGTGAGATGGGTCAGCGGCTGCCCGTCGAGGAGGGCCGCCGCGCCCTCGTCGGTGAGCACGCCCATGGAGAGGTCGAGCCGCTCGATCCGGGCGACGATGGGCGCGCCCGCGACGGCGGCGGCCACGGCGTCCTGGATCACGCTGTCGCACAGGCCCAGGTCGCGCAGGGCGGGGAACGCCGTGCCGGCGAGCAGCGGCGCCAGGTCGTCCGTCGTGCTGTCGCCGCCGTACTCGTCGGTGCCGAGCCAGAGTTCCAGCTTCTCCAGGGCGGGCAGGTCGCTGCCGACGATGCCGCGCACGACCTCGGCGCGCAGGCCGCCGGTCTGGACGACCAGGGTCCGCAGACCCGTGTGCCGGATCGAGGGGAAGGCCAGCTCCGAGCCACCGCGCACCCCGAACTCCGTGAGGGCCGGGTAGGCGGCGAGCAGCGGCGTCACGTCGGACTGGATGATCCAGGAGATCTCGCAGTCCTCGCCCGTCATGTCGCCGAGGAAGACCGCCTCCAGGGCCGTCAGCCGGTTGTTGGCGCCGATCAGCGCGGTGACGATGTCGGCGGACGAGTTCTCGTAGGCCTCGTCCCAGCCGCCGACGACCAGCGCGCGCACCCGTCCCGTGTCGACCGTCTTCAGGAACCGCTCGAACTGCGGCCCCCACAGCTCGTCTCCGGGATCCGAGTACGTCGGCGCGGAGATCCGCCAGGCGACCGTGTCCGTCGCGGGCAGCTCGACCTGTGCGTCCGCGCCCGGGAAGTCGAACACGGGCAGGCCGTGGAATTCCTGCAGGTAGGTGCCAACGGTCATGGCGGTGCTCCAGACAACGGTCGGGGTGGGTCGGGCTGATGGAGAGAGTTCTACCAAGCCGCACCGACAACGCCCTTCGCCGGGTGGGTTCCGGACCGATTGTCAGTGCCGGGCCCTAGCGTCGTTCTCGTGTTCGGCCGCCCGTGCCGGACGGGGAGGGGAGAGCCATGTACCGGCAGGGAGACGTGCTGATCGCGCCCGTCGCGGAGACCGCGGTTCCGGAGCGGGTGAAGGCGGCGGCGGGGGAGCCGAGGGACGCCCGGGGCCGCCTGCTCCTCGCCCTCGGCGAGGTCACCGGGCACGCCCACGCGATCCCCGGCCCCGGGCGGCTCGTGCGGGAACCGGGACCGCTGGGCCCGCTCCTGCTCGAACTGCCCGAGGGCGGGCGGGTGGTGCACGAGGAGCACGCGCCGATACCGCTGCCCAAGGGCTGGTACCGGGTGGTGCGGCAGCGGGAGTACGTGCCCGGGGCGTACCGGATCGTGGCGGACTGACGTCCGCCGGAGAGAAGTGAAGGACATGGGGGAGAACGAGATGAACCGCACCACCACCGCGGACACGTGGCGGGCCGTCGCCGCCGCCACCGGGCCCGCCGACCGCGCCGCCGCCGAGGCCGGCGTCCGGCTCGCGTACCGCACGGCCGGCCTCGCCGAGCCGGAGCGCGTCCTCTGGGCGGACTCGCCGCTCGCGGCCGTCACGCTCGTACGGGGCCTGGCGGACCCGGGCCGTTCTGTACGGGACGAGGTGCGCACCCGGCCGTGGGCCGAGGAGCGCCGCCGCCTCCACGACGTGCTCGGACCGGCCGGCTGGGCGGCGCACTGGCAGGCGACCGGGGCACAGCTCTGGGACCTGACGCGGAGCCTCGCGGACCGGATACGGGCGGGCGTGACGGAAGCGGCGGGCGCCGACGCGGCCGGCGTGCGGCTGCTGCTCCTCGACGCCGTCCTCGGGCAGCACGACGCGGCCTGGCTCGCCGCCTTCGACGGACAAGGCACCCGGCTCGCGGGACTCACCACCGTCGCCGGGCACGCCGGCTGGTGGTGGCCCTACGAGAACGCCGTCGTGATCTGCGAGAGGCCCGTCGAGCTCCACCGGGACGAGGCCGGCCGGCTCGACCGGGGCGACGGCCCCGCGCTCGCCTTCGCCGACGGGTTCGCCCTCCACGCCTGGCGGGGCATGCCGGTGCCCGCCGAGTTCCTCGCCGGTCTCGCCGACCTCACCCCCGAGCGGATACGCGAGGAGGAGAACGCCGAACTGCGGCGCGTGATGCTGGAGTACTACGGCTACGACCGCTACCTCGCCGTCTCCGGCGCCCGGCACGAGCACAGCGACGAGACGGGCGTCCTCTGGCGGATCGCACTCGCCGACGACGAGGACGTGGTGATGGTCGAGGTCGTGAACTCCACGCCCGAACCGGACGGCACCCACCGGACGTACTGGCTGCGGGTGCCGCCCACGACCAGGACCGCGCGCGAGGGCGTCGCCTGGACGTTCGGGCTCCGGCCCGAGGAGTACGAGCCGCTCGTCCAGACCTAGCGCACGGTTGGTGCGGAGAGGTGAAGGGAGCCGCCGGTCAGGAGTGGCGCGCGGGAGGCGGCGGCGCCGGGTGCTGGGATGTGCCCGCCGGAGCCCCGGCAGCCACCCCCGAAGGGACCGCCTGTGACATTCCGCCGGCCCAGCGCCGCCCGCACCGCCCGTCTCCTCGCCGCCACCGCCGTGCTCGGCGGCCTCCTCACCGGCACCGCGGCCCCCGCCCTGGCCGCCGCGCCCGAGCGGACCGCCCTCCGTACCGCCCCGGAACCGGCCGCCGCCACGACCACGGCCACGGTCACCGTCACGGGCAACGGGCGCGCGTCCGCCGCGCCCGACCTGGCGATCCTGTCCGTCGGGGTCGAGGCCACCCGCCCGACGGCGAAGGAGGCGATGGCGGCGCAGACCACCGCGGCCGAGGCGCTCCTCGACGTCCTGCACAAGCAGGGGATCGCCGACCGGGACATCCGTACCGACAACCTCTCGCTGGCCCCGGTCTACGCCCAGAACACCGCCGGGGACAGCAAGGTGACCGGCTATCAGGCGGGCCAGTCCTTCTCGGTGAAGGTCCGCGACCTGGACAGGACCGGCCAGGTCATCGGCGCCCTCAACGAGGCCACCGGCAACGCGGGCCGGGTCAACGGTGTCGTCTTCGACGTCGCCGACCCCTCGGCGCTGCGGGCGAAGGCCCGTGAGGCCGCCTACCGGGACGCGTACGACAAGGCCTCGCAGCACGCCCAGCTGAGCGGCCACCGGCTCGGCCGGCTGGTCTCCCTGAGCGAGGGCGAGTCGGTCCGCCCGGGCCCGGGCGCGGCCCCCACCCTGCCGGCGGACGAACCGACCGTGCCGCTGGCGCCCGGCGAGATCGAGGAGCAGGTCACGGTCTCGGCGGTCTACGAACTGATCTGACGGACCCGCCCGCCGACCGAGGGAGGGTCGGATCAGACCGACGGCACGCCGTCGCCGCCGGTCGCCGGGTTCCCGCCGTCTCCCGTCTCCCCGCCCACCTTCATCGGGGCGTCGGCCGGGAGATTCAGTTCTCGGCCGAGGGCCTCGTCCGCCCAGCGGAGCAGGGCGGCGCGGGAGAGGGAGCCGGCGTAGGCCGTCGTCTGTACGGCGAGGCCGTCGAGGAAGGCGGTGAGCCGCCAGGCCGCCGCGGCCGGATCCGCGCAGCGGAACTCCCCCGCGGCCGCCCCCTCCTCGATCACCCGGGCCAGCGCCGCCTTCCACTCCCGGTCGAGGGAGGCGGCGACCCGGCGCAGCTCGGGGTCGCGCAGCGAGACCGCCCAGCTCTCGATCCACAGCCGCCAGCCCTTGGCCTGGCCGGTGGGGGCGTACCAGCGGACGGCGGCCCGCAGCCGCCGCACCGCCGTGGAGCGGCGTTCGAGCAGCTGCCGCAGCCGGGCCAGGTCGGCCTCGGCGGCGTGCGCGAAGGCCGCGGCGACCAGCTGTTCCTTCGACGAGAAGTGGTAGAGCACGAGCGCGTTGCTCACCCCGAGCGCGGTGGCCACGTCGGAGATCCGGACGGCCGCGACGCCCCGCGCCTCGATCTGCTCGACGGCGGCCGTCAGCAGTTCGTCCCGCCGCTCGGCCACGCTCAACCGCACTCTCGCCACGCTCCGCAGCCTACACAGCACATGACAAGGGCATGATCATCAAGGGTCGCTGCGCGTGGCGGATCCGGCACCGGCCGTAGCGCTCGGCGGCGCGACCGGCAGCCGCTCCTCCACCGGCCCGCGCGCCCGCGGCGTACGGCCTGACGCCGCCCGGCCGTCTCCGTCGCGGGCCGCCCATAATGGAACGACCCCCAGAGATCAGGAGGTCCTGTGACCGGTACCGGCTCCGACCGTTCGCCGCGGGCCCGGCTGCGCGCGCTGCGCCCCGAGTCCTTCGGCGCGGAACCCACGGGCGAGCGTCTCGCCCGGATCCGCCGCTCGCCGAACTTCGCGGACGGGATCTTCCAGAACCCCGAACCGGCGCGACGCGGCCCCTCCGGGTCCACCGTCGAGTTCGCCAAGGTCTACTTCGAGAAGGAGGGACGCGCGCGCCGAGCCCCCACCGGCGCGATCCCCGTCCACCCCACCACCCTGGCCGACCTGGCCCGGCCGCCGGCCACCGGTCTGCGCCTGACCTGGATGGGGCACTCCGGCGTCCTCGCGGAGATCGACGGCCACCGGGTCCTCTTCGACCCGGTCTGGGGCGACCGCTGCTCCCCGTTCCCCTTCGCGGGCCCCAAGCGGCTCCACCCCGTGCCCGTGCCGCTCGCCGAGCTCGGCCCGGTCGACGTGGTCGTGATCTCGCACGACCACTACGACCACCTCGACCTGCCGACGATCAAGGCACTGGCCGGCACGGACACGGTCTTCGCGGTGCCGCTCGGCGTCGGCGCGCACCTGGAGCACTGGGGCGTGCCCGCGTCCCGGCTGCGCGAGCTCGACTGGAACGAGTCCACCGAGATCGGCGACCTGCGGCTCACGGCCACCCCGGCCCGGCACTTCTGCGGGCGGGGCCTGCGCAACAAGCAGCACACGCTCTGGGCGTCCTGGGTGGTGGCGGGACCGGCCCACCGGATCTTCCACAGCGGCGACACCGGCTACTTCTCCGGCTTCAAGGACATCGGCGCCGCCCATGGCCCCTTCGACGCCACGATGATCCAGATCGGCGCGTACTCGGAGTTCTGGACGGACATCCACATGACGCCCGCCGAGGGCGTCCGGACCCACCTCGACCTCCAGGGCGGCGCTCCGGGCGGGGTGCTGCTGCCGATCCACTGGGGCACGTTCAGCCTGGCTCCGCACGCGTGGGCGGAACCGGGCGAGTGGACGAGGGACGCGGCCGAGGAGGCCGGCCAGGCGGTGGCCTTCCCCCGCCCCGGCGAGCCCTTCGAACCTGCGGGGAAGCTGCCCGGCGAGTCCTGGTGGCAGGGCGTGTCCCTCCCGATCCCGCGCCCGTGGCGCGGCCCCAGGGGCGTCGAGGTCGCGACCGAGGACACGCGCAGCGACGACCTGGACCTCGCGGGCGACCGGTGAGCCAGGCCGCGCGGACGGCTGAACCGCGGACGGCTGAACCGCGGACCGCTGGACCGCGGACGGCTGGACCGCGGACCGCTGGACCGCGGACCGCTGGACCGCGGACGGCTGAACCGCGGGTCTGAACGCGGAAACGGTGGCGCGGCCGACGGCGCCGCGCCACCGTTCGGCACCCGACCCACCCGGACCGAAGTCGTACCGGACCGGGTGTGCGCTGTCGTGCCAAGTCCTGGGCACGGGGAGGAAAGTCGGTCCGTCGGAGTGGTCCTAGTTTTTCGGGTGTGCCGGGCCGCGAGGCGCGGACGGCACGGTTCCGACCGCTCCGAAAGGACCCCTCATGTTCGACATCGCCCAGGTGCAGGCTGCCCCGAGTGCGGATCTCCTGACGCCCGACAACGCCGTCATGCTCTTCGTGGACCACCAGCCGCAGATGTTCTTCGGCACCGGCAGCGGTGACCGTGCCGCGATCATCAACAGCACCGTGGGCCTCGCCAAGGCGGCCCGGGCGTTCGACGTGCCGGCCGTTCTGACCACGGTGGCCGCCGAGTCGTTCTCCGGGCCCCTGCTGCCGCAGCTCGCCGAGGTGTTCCCCAAGCACGAGGTCATCGACCGCACGACCATGAACGCCTGGGAGGACGAGGCGCTCGTGGCGGCGGTCAAGGCGACCGGGCGCAAGAAGATCGTCCTCTCCGGTCTGTGGACCGAGGTCTGCCTCGTGCTGCCCGCGCTCTCCGCCCTTGAGCAGGGCTACGAGGTGTACGTGGTCTCCGACGCCTCCGGCGGCGTCAGCCCGGCCGCCCACGAGCACGCCCTCCAGCGGATGATCGCCGCCGGCGCGGTGCCGGTGACCTGGGTGCAGGTGCTCCTGGAGCTGCAGCGCGACTGGGCGCGCCAGGAGACGTACGGCGCCGTCATGGAGATCGTCAAGGCCCACGCGGGCGCGTACGGCCTGGGCGTCGTGTACGCGCAGACCGTCATCGGCGCGCACGCGGCCGGCTGACCTCCTTGGACACCGGCATTCTGATCCTGCGTCTGCTGGTGGGCCTGCTCGTCGCCGGCCACGGGGTGCAGAAGATCAGCTCCCACCTGGGCGGCAGGGGACTGGAGGGCGGCACGGAGGAGTTCCGCGCCGACGGCTTCCGGGGCGGAGCCCTCACCGCCCTGGCGGCGGGCGGCGGCCAGATCGGATCCGGTCTGCTGCTCGCCACGGGCCTCCTGACCCCGCTCGCCGCGACCGGGGCCATCGGGGTCATGACCGTCGCCCTCACCGTGAAGTGGCACAACGGCCTCTGGGTGCAGAACGACGGCTACGAGTACCCGCTCGTCCTCATCGGCACCTCCGCCGCCCTCGCCGCCACCGGACCCGGCGCCTGGTCCCTCGACGCGGCCCTCGGCCTCACCCCGTACCCCTGGTGGTGGGCGGCCCTCGCGCTCGTCGCCGGTCTCGGCAGCGGGCTCCTCACCCGGCTCGTCCTGCACCGGCCCGCCCCCGCGGCTTAGGGCCTGCACCCCCGGCGCGCACTGACCGCTCGCCACACAGCCGGGTCCGGTCGTCCCCGCACGCCCCGCCCGTGCCGGCGGCCGGACCCCCCCTCTTCCCCGACCTGGAGTCGTCGATGGACACCACCACCGCACCCCCGCTCGGCGGCGGTCAGCCGCTGCTGCACCAGAAGGGCGCCGAGACCCAGGCGTTCGGCACGCTCAAGCAGCTGCCGATCGGCCTCGGCCACGACACCCGCATGTACGCGTGCCAGCGGCTCAACCGCGTACTCGCCGACACGCAGATCCTGTACTCCCTCTACAAGAAGCACCACTGGCTCATGCGCGGGGCGACCTTCTACTCGCTCCACCTCATGCTCGACAAGCACGCCGAGGCCCAACTGGCCATCGTGGACGCGCTGGCCGAGCGGATCCAGAGCCTCGGCGGCGTCGCCGTCGGAGACCCGCGCCACGTCGCGGAGCTCACCGCGATCCCGCGGCCCCCGGACGGCGTGGAGCCGGTTCCCGTCATGCTGTCGCGGCTCCTCGACGCGCACGAGCGGATCCTGATCGACGCCCGGGACGCCGCCGCCCGGATCTCGGGCGAGGGCGACGAGGGCAGCACCGACCTGCTCGTCTCCGAGGTCATCCGCACCGGCGAGGCACAGGTGTGGTTCCTGGCCGAGCACCTCGTCGACACCCCGCTGGTACGCGGCTGATGGAGGACGCGTACGGGGACGCGTACGAGGACACGTACGACGTGGTCGTGGTCGGCGGCGGACCCGGCGGTGAGGTCGTCGCCGACCGGCTCGTGCGGTCCGGTCTCACCGCCGTCGTCGTCGAGGCCGACGAGGTCGGCGGCGAGTGCTCCTACCGGGCGTGCGTGCCCAGCAAGGCCCTGCTGCGGCCCGCCGCAGCCCTGGAGGCCGCCCGGTCGGTCGACGGGGCACGGCAGGCGGTGACCGCGCCGCCCGACCCGGAGCGTGTGCTGGCCCGCCGCGACCGGTTCACCGGCCGCGGCGACGACACCGGTCAGGCCGACTGGCTGAACGGCGCCGGCATCACCCTCGTACGCGGACACGGGCGGCTCGCCGGAGAGCGGCGGGTGGAGGTGACCGGGGGCGACGGCAGCGTCCGCGGCCTGCGGGCCCGGCTCGCCGTCGTCCTCGCTCCCGGCACGGCACCAGCGCTGCCGCCCGTCGAAGGGCTCGACCGGATCGGTGTGTGGACCAACCGGCAGGCCACCACCGCCGACGCGGTGCCCGGGCGGCTCGTCGTCATCGGCGGGGGAGTGGTGGCCTGCGAGATGGCCACCGCGTGGCGCTCGCTCGGCTCCTCCGTCACCCTGCTCGTCCGCGACCAGGCCCTGCTGACCGGCTGGGAGCCGTGCGCCGGCGAAGAGGTCACCCGGGGGCTCACCGGCCTGGGCGTCACGATCCGCTTCGGGGTCTCCGCCACCCGGGTCGCCCGCGACGCGAGCACCCGCACCGTGACCGTGGAGACCGACGACGGCGCCACCCTCGTCTGCGACGAGCTGCTGGCCGCGGTCGGCCGCCGCCCGCGCACCGCAGACCTGGGCCTGGAGGCCGTCGGACTGCCGGCCGGTGACTGGCTGCCCGTCGACGACACCTGCCGTGTCACCGCCCTCGACGGCGACTGGCTGTACGCCGTCGGCGACGTGAACCGCCGCGCGCCGCTGACCCACATGGCCAAGTACCAGGCCCGCGCCTGCGCGGCGGCGATCGCCGAGCGCGCCGCGGGCCGCCCCGCCGACACCGGCCGCCGCCAGGCCTGGAGCGCGGAGGCCGACCGCAGCGCCGTCCCGCAGGCCGTCTTCACCCACCCCGAGATCGCGAGCGTCGGTCTCACCGAACGCGCGGCACGCGAAGCCGGAATCGCCGTACGCGCGGTGGAGTACCGCATCGACGACGTCGCCGGAGCCGCGCTGCACGCGGACGGCTACCGCGGCCACGCCAAGCTCGTCGTCGACGAGGACCGGGGAGTCGTCGTCGGCTGCACCCTCACCGGTCCGATGGCGACCGAACTGATCCACACCGCCACCGTCGCCATCGTCGGGGAAGTCCCGCTCGAACGCCTCTGGCACGCCGTCCCCGCCTTCCCGACGGTCAGCGAGGTCTGGCTGCGCCTCCTGGAGGCCTACGGCCTCTGAGCACCCTCGCCCACCAGCCCCGTCCCCTCACGTCCTCCGAAGGAGAACCCCCTCATGACGGACCGACCGACCCTCGAACCCGCCGCCCAGGCCTTCGCCGACGCCACCGCACAGCCGCCGTACCTCTACCAGATCCCCGTCGCGGACGGCCGCAAGGCCGTGGACGGCGTCCAGAGCGGTGAAGGCGTCCCCCTGCCCGCCGTCGACGAGGAGTGGACCACCGTCCACGGCGGTCCCACCGGCGACGTCCGCGTCCGGATCGTCCGCCCCCGCGGCGCCTCAGGACCGCTCCCGGTCATCCTCTACCTCCACGGCGCCGGCTGGGTCTTCGGCAACGCCCACACCCACGACCGGCTCGTCCGCGAACTCGCCGTCGGCACCCGGGCGGCCGTCGTCTTCCCCGAGTACGACCTCTCGCCCGAGGCCCGCTACCCCGTCGCGATCGAGCAGAACTACACCGTCGCCCAGTGGATCGCCCGCGAGGGCCGCCACAAGGACCTCGACGGCACCCGGATCGCCGTCGCGGGCGACTCCGTCGGCGGCAACATGACCGCCGCCCTCACCCTCATGGCCAAGCAGCGCGGCGACGTCCGCCTCGCCCACCAGGTCCTCTTCTACCCGGTCACCGACGCGAGCTTCGACACCGACTCGTACCACGCCTTCGCCGAGGGCTACTTCCTGCGCCGCGACGCCATGAAGTGGTTCTGGGACCAGTACACGACCGAAGAGGCCGAGCGCGCCCAGATCACCGCCTCGCCGCTGCGCGCCACCACCGAGCAGCTCACCGGCCTGCCGCCCGCCCTGGTCATCACGGCCGAGGCCGACGTCCTGCGCGACGAGGGCGAGGCGTACGCGGCGAAGCTCCGCGCCGCCGGGGTCCCCGTCACCGCCCTGCGCGTCCAGGGCGTCATCCACGACTTCGTCATGCTGAACGCGCTCCGCGAGACGCAGGGCGCGGAACTCGCCCTCGGCGTCGCCACCGACGTGCTGCGCAAGGCCCTCGCATGACCGGGCCGTCGACGAGCATGCCCGTCGCGGGCCTCGTCCCCGCCCAGCGCGGCGAACCCGCGCAGGCCGACCTCCTCGTCCGCAACGCCAAGGTGTTCACCGGCGACCCCGCCCGCCCCGAGGCCCGTGCCGTCGCGATCCGGGACGGCCGGATCGCGGCCCTCGGCGACGACCACGACCTCGCCCACCTCGTCGGGCCGGGCACGAAGGTCGTCGACGCCCTCGGCCGCCGCGTGATCCCCGGACTCAACGACTCGCACCTGCACGTCATCCGGGGCGGCCTCAACTACGTCCTGGAGCTCCGCTGGGACGGGGTGCGCAGTCTGCGCCACGCCCTCGCGATGCTGCGCGAGCAGGCCGGCCGCACCCCGAAGGGGCAGTGGATCCGGGTCGTCGGCGGCTGGACCGCCGAGCAGTTCGCCGAGCGCCGGATGCCGACCGTCGCCGAGCTGAACGCCGCCGCCCCCGACACCCCCGTCTTCGTCCTGCACCTGTACCAGTCGGCCCTGATGAACCGGGCCGCCGTCAGGGCCGCCGGGTTCACCCGGGAGACCCCCGACCCGCGCGGCGGCCAGATCGTACGGGGCAGGGACGGCGAACCCAACGGCGTTCTCCTCGCCGCTCCGGGCGCGCTCCTGCTGTACTCGACCCTGGCCAAGGCACCGGCCCTCGACGAGGCCGACAAGCGGACGTCGACCCTGCACTTCCTGCGCGAGCTGAACCGCTTCGGGCTGACCTCGGCCGTCGACGCGGCCGGCGGCTTCCAGAACTTCCCCGACAACTACGCCACGGTCGCCGACCTCGCCAGGTCGGGCGAGCTGTCCCTGCGGATCGCCTACCACCTCTTCCCGCAGACCGCCGGGCAGGAGCTCGCCGACCTCACACGCTGGACCGAGATGGTGAAGCCCGGCGACGGGGACGAGTGGCTCCGGCTGAACGGCGCGGGCGAGAACCTGACCTGGGCCGCCGCCGACTTCGAGAACTTCTCCGAACCCCGCCCCGAACTGGGCGCGTACGAGCCCGAGTTCGAGCAGGCCGTCCGGCTCCTGCTGGAGAACGGCTGGGGCTTCCGGCTGCACGCTACCTACGACGAGACGATCCGCCGCGACCTGGCCGTCTTCGAGAAGCTCGCGGCCGAAGGACTGTTCCCCGGCGGCAACCGCTGGCTCTTCGACCACGCCGAGACCGTCTCGGCCGACAGCCTGGACCGGATCGCGGCCCTCGGCGGCGCCCTGTCCGTCCAGAACCGCATGTCCTTCCAGGGCACCGCGTTCCGCGACCGGTACGGTGCCGAGGCCGCCGCCCACGCCCCGCCGGTCCGCGCCATGCTCGACCGGGGCCTGACGGTCGCCGCCGGAACCGACGCCACCCGCGTCTCCTCGTACAACCCCTGGGTCGCCCTCCACTGGCTGGTGACCGGCAGGACCGTCGGCGGCACGGCGCTCTCCCCGGCCGGCACCCCGATCGACCGGGAGACCGCCCTCGACCTCTACACCCGCGGGGGAGCCCGGCTCACCGGCGAGCAGGACGTCAAGGGAAGCCTGCGGGAAGGCTGGTACGGCGACCTCGCGATCCTCTCCGACGACTTCCTGACCGTGCCCGAGGACCTCATCCCCGACATCGAGTCCGTCCTCACCGTCGTCGGCGGCCGCATCGTCCACGCGAGCGCGGAGTACGAGGGTCTCGGCGAGGCCGTCCCGCCCGTCAGCCCCGCATGGAGCCCCGTGGCCCACTTCGGCGGCTACCAGAGCGGTGCCCGCCAGGCGGCGCTCGTGGCCGAGGCCGTCGCCGAGTCCGAACAGCACCGCCGGTGGCGCGTCGCCCGCGGCTCCACCCCCGACACGCCTCCGCCGTTCATCGACCCCTGCTTCGAGCACTGAGCGAAAGACCCCACGATGAGTACGGAATCCGCTTCCGAGGAAGGACCGGAGGCCGCCCCCGGCCGCCGCTTCGAGCCCGACCTCCGGTCCATGACCCGGATCAACCTGCGCCCCATCGCCTCGCCCATGCCGCTCGGCTTCTTCACAGTGGCGATCGCCTCCGTGATGACGGGCTGCCTCCAGCTCGGGCTCTTCGGGGCCGAGGCCCGCGGCGCGGTCGCCCTGTGCGTCCTGCCCGCCTTCGCCCTGCAGTTCCTGGTGAGCGTCCTGGCCTTCGGCGCCCGCGACGTGATCGCGGCGACGCTCATGGCCGTCTTCGCCGGCAGCTGGCTGGCCTACGCGCTCGTCATGTTCAGCGGCGCGGACGACGGCCTGCGCGTCCTCGGCGTCTTCAACCTGGCGCTGCTCTGCTTCGGCGCACTGATGACCGCCGTGACCCGCCCCAAGCGGGCGCTGTGGCTCGTCCTCGCGGTCTCCCTGCCCCGCTGGGCGACCACCGGCCTGTCGGGTCTCACCGGCGCCGAATGGCTCACCCGCACCTCCGGGGCCCTGGGACTCCTGGTGGCGCTCGTCGCGATGTACGCGGCGTTCGCCCTGATGCTGGAGGACATGCGCAGCGAGGAGGTCCTGCCCATCGGCCGCAGCGGCCCCGCCCACGCCGCCGTGGAGGGCGACCTCGCGGTCCAGCTCCGCAACCTCGAACGCCAGGCGGGCGTGCGCCGCACGCTCTGATCCACCCCTCACCCCCCGTACACCCCGACCGCACAGGAGCACCCATGGAACCGCAGGTGGTGGACCGCCCGGAGAAGTCCCGCTACGAGGTCCTCGCCGGTGACGACGGCACCGAGCCCGCGGGCTTCGCCGAGTACTTCCTCTCCGAGGACGAGATCGCCTTCATCCACACCGAGACCGATCCCCGGTTCGCCGGCCGGGGCCTGGGCGGGCTGCTCGCCCGGGGCGCCCTCGACGACGCCCGCGCACGCGGGCTGCACGTCCTGCCGTACTGCCCCTTCATCCGGGGGTGGATCCGCAAGCACCCCGAGTACGCCGACCTCGTCCCGGAGCCGCGTCGCGCGCGCTTCGGCCTCTGACCCCCTGACCGCGCAGCGTGCCGGGTCCACCCTCCGGGGTGGGCCCGGCTCCTGGGTTCACGCCGCTGGCCTGCGGTTTCGCCCGAACTGACACACCGTATCCTTTCCTCGGGGCGGGAGGAACGAGGAGTTGTGTACGGGGACAGGTCGTTCGGTGCAGTTCTGCGGGATCTGCGGCAGCAACGCCGGCTGACGATGGAGGAACTGGCCGAGGCCTCGGGCGTGAGCGTCCGGGCCATCGGCGACATGGAGCGGGGACGCAGTCGCGTACCGCAGCGGCGCACGGTGGTGGCGCTCGCGGAGGGCCTCGGGCTCGCGGACGCGGAGCGGGAGGCGCTGCTCGCCTCGGCACGGACGGCGCGTCCGACGCGCGCGGTCGCGACGGCGGGGACGGTGGTGCCGCCGCGCACGGTGGGCGACTTCACGGGGCGCGCACCGGAGCTGGCACTGCTGCGGAAGGCGGCGGAACGCGCCCGTACCGGCGAGGAGATGCCGGTATGGGTCGTCTCGGGTCCTCCCGGGTGCGGGAAGACGACGCTCGCGCTGAAGGCGGCGGCGGATCTGGCGGAAGACTTCCCCGACGGGTGCTTCGTGGTGGACCTGCACGGTGTGGACGGGCCCGTGGACACGGGCGAGGCGCTCCTGAAGCTGCTGAAGGCCCTCGGCGTGTCGGACCGCAGGCTGGCGCAGGAGGATCCCCAGGGCCGCGCGGGGCTGCTGCGAGCGCTGTTGGGTGACCGCCGGTGCCTGGTCGTGTTGGACAACGCCCGCGACGAGGGGCAGGTTCGCGAGCTGCTGCCCGCCTCCGGGCGGAGTCTGGTGCTGATCACCAGCCGGCGGCCCCTGACCGGCCTTGAGGACGTCGGCCGCCTGATGCTGTGTGCGATGGCGCAGGACGAGGCGGTCGACCTGCTGCGCCGGATCCTGGGCGAGGAGCGGGCGGACGCGGAACCCGAGGCCGTGGCGCGGGTCGCCGAGCTGTGCGGGCGGCTGCCGCTGGCCCTGCGGGTGGCGGGCAACTGGCTGACGGTCCGTTCCGGATGGAGCGTCGACCACCTGGTCCGGCGCCTGGCCGACGAAGAACGCCGCCTCGGCGCGCTCGCCGCCGGCGACGTACGGGTGGAGGCGGCCTTCGAGCTGTCCTACCGTCAACTGACAGGCCAGGCCGCGCGGATGCTTCGGCTGCTGAGTCTGGTGCCGGGGCCGGACATGACCGCCGCCTACGGCGCCGCCCTGACCGCGACGGACGTCTTCGAGGCCGAGGACGTGATGGAGGAACTCGTCGAGGCCGGGCTGCTGCAGGCCACCTTCACCGGCCGCTACCAACTGCACGACCTCCTACGGCTGTTCGCCCGCGCCCGACTGTCCCGCCAGGAGGAACCCGGTGAGCGGGAAGCGGCCGAGGACCGCCTCCGCGTCTGGCTCCTGGACACCGCCGTGGTCGCCGGCCGCTGGTACAAGCCCAAGTACGGGGCGCCGCCGCCCTCCTGGCAGGGCCTGGTCCCGCTGGAGAGCGCGGAGGAGGCCCGTTCCTGGCTCCAGAGCGAAGCCCCGTCCTGGCTCGCGGCGCTGCGCAGCGCCGCCCATCGGGGCGAGCACGCCCAGGTCGTGGAGACCGCCCACGCGATGGAATGGTTCGTCAACCTGTGGGTCCACTGGGGGCACTGGCCGGAGGTGTTCCGCTTGGCCGGCGTTTCCGCCGCCGCGCTCGACGACCCGTACATGCGGGCCTTCCACCTCAACATGCACTCCTGGTCCCTCTCCTGCGAATCCCGGTACAGGGAGGCCGTCGAACAGGCCCAAGAAGGGCTGCGCTTCGCACGACGTGCCCAGAACGCCTCCCAGCAGGCCTCGGCACTGACGCTGGCGGCATGGGCCCGGTCGGAGCTCGGCGAGGTCCAGGAGGCAGCCGACACGTCGCTCGCCGCGATCGCACTCTACGAAGAGACCGACGACCACGAGGGCTGGCTGGGCGCCATGTTCACCCACGGCACCTCCCTGCGCCTGCTGGGTCGTGCCGAGGAGGCCCTGATCCAGCACCAGCGCGTCATCGCCTTCCTGGATGCGCCCGACTGCCCGGTGAGTGGGCACATCGCCGACATATACCGTGCCAACACGACCCGCGCGCTCGGTCGCGGCTACGCCGACACGAAGCGATGGCGCGAGGCGGCCGACCACTATCGCCGTGCTCTGGCCCTGTCCGGCCACATAGGCATTCCCCACATCGAGGGCAGCACGCTCGTGCACCTGGGAGAGGCCCTGATCGAACTGGGAGAGGCCGAGGAAGCCCGCTCCTGTCTCCGTCAGACCGTCGCCTTCGGCGACGCGGTCGACAGCAAGGACCTCAAGACCGCGCAGAAGCTCCTGGACACGCTCCCCGCCGAGTGACGGCGGCCGACCTCAGCCGCGGTGCCGGTGCAGGGCGACGTGCACGGTGTCGAGGGCCTGGACGAGCGCGGCGCGGGCGGCCTCCGTGTCGCGGAGCGGGTCGAGCACCATGAAGCCGTGGATCGTCCCGTGGTAGCGCATGGAGACCACCGGCACCCCGGCCGCCCGGAGCTTCGTCGCGTACGCCTCGCCCTCGTCGCGCACCACGTCGGCCTCGCTGGTCACCACCAGCGCCGGCGGCAGCCCGGTGAGCTGCTCCAGGGACGCCCGCAGCGGTGACGCGGTGGCCTGGCTCCGCTGCCGTACGTCGGGCAGGTACTGGTCCCAGAACCAGCGCATGGTCGCGCGGCCGAGGAAGTAGCCGTCGGCGAACTCCTCGTACGAGGGGGTGTCGCAGCCGGCGTCGGTGACCGGGCACAGCAGCACCTGCTGCAGCAGCCGCACCCCTCCCCGTTCCTTGGCGAGCAGGGTCAGGGCCGCCACCAGGTTGCCGCCCGCCGAGTCGCCCACGGCGGCCATCCGGCTGCCGTCCAGGCCGATCTCGCCGCCCCGCTCGCAGATCCAGCGCGCGACCGCGTAGCACTGCTCGACGGCGACCGGATACCGCGCCTCGGGGGCGCGCTCGTACTCGACGAAGACGACGGCCGCGTCCGCGCCGAGGGCGAAGGCGCGCACCAGGCGTTCATGGGTGGCGGCGTCGCCCAGGGTCCAGCCGAGGCCGTGCAGGAACAGCACGACGGGGAGCTCGCCGACGCTGTCGGCGGGCCTCACCACCTGCACCCGTACGTGCCCGGTCGGCCCGCCCGGCAGCGCGAACCACTCCGAGGAGGTGGCTGCCTCGTCGAGACGGTCGAGCGGGTCGGGGACGTCGTGCATCTGGAGACGTGCCAGGTCAAGACGGGCCTGCTCCGGGTCCGTGCCGGGCGCCGACGGCGGGCAGGCGTGCCGGGCCACGAAGGCGCGGGTGGGGTGGTCGAGGACCGGCTGCCGAGCGGACGAAGGGGCGAAGTCGGTCACACACGGTCTCCTGCCGGGAGGGCCTGAAGCGAAGGGGCGGTTCGGTGCGCACCGGGCGCTGGTCGAGCGGCGGAACGCGGTGCGGCGGCCGCCGGGCCGGGGACCGCCGCCGCGGGCGCGGGTCGGCCGGCGCGGCTCCGAGCGGGGACCTTACCCGCTGTACGGCGGAAGGTCAGCCCCTTCCCGCTCGGTACCGTGGGCCGTGCGCAGGTCGCGCCATTCGCGCGGGGAGACGCCGTAGGCGGCGCGGAAGGACCGGCTGAAGTGAGCGGGGTTCACGAAACCCCACCGCTGGGCCACCGCGGACACGGTCGGGGCGGTCCTGCCGCGTCGGGCCAGTTCGCGGCCGCACTCCTCCAGGCGCCGCTGCCGGATGAGCTGGCCGACCGTGGTCCCCTCGCCCTCGAACAGCCGGTGCAGGTACCGGACGGAGATCCGGTGCGCCCGGGCGATGCGCTCCGGTGACAGGTCCGGGTCGCCCAGGTTCCGGTTGATGAAGTCGCGGACGCGCGGCATCAGATGGTTCCGGCCGTCCGCGTCCGTACCGGCCGGGTGGGCCCGCTCCGCCACCAGCGTGGCGAACAGGTCGACGACATTGCCGGCCAGCCGGTCCGCGAGGGCCGGCGGGTAGCCGTCGGCCGAGGAGGAGGCCAGGGTCGCCAGGAACGGCCGCAGCATCGCGCCGAAGCCCTTCCCGGTGCCGATGGCATGGCCCGTGACCTGACGGATGTCGCTCTCCGGCACGCCCAGCGCGTGGCGCGGGAGCTGGAAGACGTGCGTGGCGAACCGCCGGGGATAGTCGCAGGAGTACGGCCGGTTCGTGTCGTACACCACCAGGTCGCCCTCACCCAGCTCGGCCTGCCGGCCGTCCTGGACGAAGGTGGCCGTGCCGGATATCTGGACACCGACCGCCACCAGCGCCTCGGACGACCTGGCGATGAGCGCCGGCGTGCGGCTGACCCGCTTCGCGTCGGCCTCCATCGTGGAGACCTGGAGGTATCCGACGCGGCGGGTGGTGATCCGGCCGTCGAACGGCCCGTCGCCGCGAGGGGCGATCGTCATCGGCACCAACGTCCGGCTCACCGCGTCGTTCCAGTACGCGACCTTGTCACGGTCCGGCACGGAGGCGGTCGTCAACACCAAGCTCACAATGTCTCCGCTCAGGGGAAGTGACTCCGGGGGACGCCGGGACGGAGGCCCGGCTTCCGGCCCGCACCGCACAGCCAAGCAGCGGCCCGTTCCCACCTCCAGGCAGAACCACAGGCAGGAATCGCGCGCGGGCGGAACGCTGCACTCAGGGGCAAGGCGCGGTGCGTGGCGCGACAACACGCGGCCGTTCCCCGGCCGTAGCGTGAGGGCGTTCCGTACCTCCCAGAGGCGCGGGACGGCGACTTCGCACCGATTCGCAGCTTTCGCATCGAGGAGACACACCCCATGCCGTACATCACCGTGGGCCAGGAGAACACCACCTCCATCGACCTCTACTACGAGGACCACGGCGCCGGACAGCCCGTCGTCCTCATCCACGGCTTCCCGCTCGACGGCCACTCCTGGGAGCGGCAGAGCGCCGCCCTGCTCGACGCCGGCTACCGCGTCATCACGTACGACCGCCGCGGCTTCGGACAGTCCTCCCAGCCGACGACCGGCTACGACTACGACACCTTCGCGGCCGACCTGAACACCGTGATGGAGACCCTCGACCTGAACGACGCCGTCCTCGTCGGCTTCTCCATGGGCACCGGAGAGGTCGCCCGCTACGTGGCCACGTACGGCTCCGCCCGCGTCGCCAAGGTCGCCTTCCTGGCCTCGCTCGAGCCCTGCCTGCTCAAGACCGACGACAACCCGGACGGTGTGGCTCCGAAGGAGTTCTTCGACGGGATCGTCGCCGCCGTGAAGGCCGACCGCTACGCCTACTACACCGCCTTCTTCAACGACTTCTACAACCTCGACGAGAACCTGGGCGGCCGGATCAGCGAGGAAGCGGTCCGCAACAGCTGGAACACCGCGGCCGGCGGCGGCTTCTTCGCCGCGTCCGCCGCGCCGTCGACCTGGTACACCGACTTCCGCGCCGACATCCCCTCCGTCGACGTGCCCGCCCTGATCCTGCACGGCACGGCCGACCGCATCCTGCCCGCCGACAACACGGCGCGCCCCTTCCACCGGGCGCTCCCCTCCGCCGAGTACGTCGAGATCGAGGGCGCCCCGCACGGCCTGCTCTGGACGCACGCCGAGGAGGTCAACACCGCCCTCCTCGCCTTCCTGGCGAAGTGACCCCCCACCCGCCGGTTCGCACCGGGTGAGCGCAGCACCACGCGGCAGCCGGGGGAACCGGCCCGGCTGCCGCGACGCGCCGGGCACCGGGCGGTGACGTTTCCGGGCCGGCGCCCCGGGCCGTCGGCCGTCGGGTGCCGTCCGTTACAGTGCGCTCTGCTCCGAACGTACGGAGCGCCACTGAAGGGGGTGGGTATGGCCGGACATCGGCTGTCCAGGAAGCGTCGATACATCGCCGCCGCGACGGGAGGCGCCGTCGCCGTGGTGGGTGCCTTCGTCGCGGCGCAGACCTCGACGGCGGCCACGCTCTGGCCCGCCCAGAAGACCTTCACCGGCCGGGCGTTCGACACCTGCACGGCCCCTTCCCTCGCCGCCATGAAGGCGTGGAACACCGGCTTCTACGGTGCCGCCGCGGTGTACGTCGGAGGGAAGAACCGCGGCTGCGCCCAGCCGAACCTCACCGCGACCTGGACGAAGTCGGTGAGCGCCATGGGCTGGAAGCTCATCCCGATCTACGTCGGCGCCCAGCCGCCCTGCCAGTCCAGCGCCAATCCCGAGAAGCTCACGGCCTCGACGGCGGCGTCCCTCGGCGTGACGGACGCCAACGACGCGGTCGCCAAGGCCTCGGCGCTCGGCATGAAGGCCGGCAGCCCGATCTTCCTCGACATGGAGCCGTACGACATCACGAACAAGGCGTGCAACGACGCCGTGCTGACGTACGTGCGCTCCTTCACCAAGACGCTGCGCGCCAAGACCTACCGCGGCGGCTACTACGGCTTCACCAGCTCCAGCGCCAAGGCCGTCGCCACCGCGACCGACCGCACCGACCTGCCGGGCAACCTCTGGTACGCGCTGTGGGACAAGCAGAACACCACCACCGCCGACTGGCCCTGGGGCGCCACCCAGTACACCCACCACAGCCGTGGCCACCAGTACCTGGTCAACAGCAGGGAGACCCGCGGCGGCTACACCCTCACGGTCGACCAGGACGCCTGGGACGGCCCCGTCGCCCTCATCGGCTGACCCGAAGGACAAGCGCCAGTCCCAGCAGCCGGTCCTGGCGCCGTCGGCCTCCGAACCCGCCTCGACCCGGAAGACCGATCCGGAGGCGAACTCGGGCCCGGCCTCGTACCCTTCGATCGCGAGCTCGCGGGCGGTCATGAAGGACACCGGCAGCAGCATGGCCTCCCCGTCCCCGTCCTTGGTGAAGGACGGCACCGGCGGCCCGGCGGCATCCGTCGGACAGTATGAGGGCGCTTCGGCGGACCGAGGAAGCGACGGACGCGCGGGCGACCCCCTCGGCCGTGGCCGCTTCCCGCGCACGAGCCCGTCGCACGCTTGCAGTGGCGGAGCCCGCCGCGTGTCCTGATCTCGGGTGAGATGTCGTGGTGACCACGGCTGTTGGACGGCGGATCCGGTGCGGAGGGCCGGGCCGTGCGCACTCGCACATGCGCGAACCCCTACCCTGGTGCCCGCCACATGGCGGGTTTCGAACAGTGCGACGAACGGGATGTGACAGGTGACGGGGGCGAACGGCGCGGATCTGGTCGGCGAGGTTCTGGGCGGTCGGTACCGCGTGACCGCGATGATCGGGCGCGGTGGAATGGGCGTGGTCGCCCGGGCGGTGGACCAGTTGCTGAACCGCGAGGTCGCCGTCAAGGTCCTGCGGGCCTACACCGACGCCTCGCCGGCCGAACTGGCCGATCTGCGCGTCCGGATGCAGCGGGAGGCGCAGGCCGCCGCCCGCATCCGGCACAGCGGCGTGGTCACGGTGCACGACGTGGTCGAGGAGCAGGGGCTGCCGGTCATCGTCATGGAGCTGGTCGAGGGGCCCTCCCTCGACGACGTCCTGGCGGAGCGCGGGTCGCTGGAACCGCGCGAGGCGGCCGCGATCGGCGCGAAGCTGATGGACGCGCTCGACGCCGCCCACCGGGCCGGGGTCCTCCACCGGGACGTCAAGCCCGGCAACGTACTCCTGGAGCCGGGCGGCCGGGTGGTGCTCACCGACTTCGGCATCGCCAGCATGGAGACCGCGGGCGACGAGGCCCTGGCCAAGCTGACCCAGAGCGGTCAGATCGTCGGCTCCCTCGACTATCTGCCGCCGGAGCGCGCACAGGGCCAGGTGCCGGGTGCCGCCTCGGACATCTGGGCCCTCGGCATGACGCTGTACGCGGCGGTGGAGGGCGCCGCGCCGTTCCGCCGTACGTCGGTGTGGTCGACCCTCGCGGCGATCGTCGGCGAACCGCTGCCGGAGCCCCGGCGCGCCGGACCGCTCACCCCGGTGCTGCGGGCGCTGATGGCCAAGGACCCGCTGCAGCGGCCCGACGCCGGGCAGGCGCGCGAGATGCTGGAGGCGGTCGCCGGTGGCGGCGCGATGGACCTGACGGCGGCGCCGGCGCCCCAGCCCGTCACCCCGCCGGGCTTCGGCCCCGCCCTGGCCGCGCCGTACCCGCCGCCGGTCCCGCAGCCCATGGCCCCCTCCATGCCGCCGCCCGGCGCGTACGCGGCCCCGCCGGTGGCGGGTGCCGGGCAGCCGGGCGTGATGCCCGCCGCGGCCGCCGGGCGGAACAGCCGCTCCGAGACCCGGGCCACGACGATACGGGCCCGGCGCCGGCGCACCCGCACCATCGCCGCGGCGGCCGCCGCGACCGTCCTCGTCTGCGGCGGAGTCGCCTACGCGCTGATGGACACGCCCGGCGACGGGGGCGACGGCTCGGACACGGCGCTGCCCACGGCGAGCGCCTCCACCGAAGGCGGCATGCCCGGCGCGGGCGGGACGACCGACGGCCCGACCTCCCCGGGGGACCTGACGTCCCTCAACCCCGGCGGGACGGCGTCCGCCGCCCCCGGCGGGACGCCGTCCGGCACGCCCTCGAAGAAGGGCGGGGACCAGCAGACGGGCTCCGCGTCGGCGTCTCCCGGCGCCGGGGGCGGCCGGCCGTCCGGCTCCCCGTCGGCCTCGCCGAAGGCGACGCCCAGCGCCACCGTGAAGGAGCCCACGCCGGTGTCGACGGCGTGCACCGGCTGGGCGCACTCCAACCGCAGCGACGGCTACGGCCACGCGTCCCAGACCACCCACCTCTACACCGGGCCGTACGCGGACTGCTCCTATGTGACCGAGGTCAAGTCCGGGACGAAGGTCTACTACCACTGCTACGTCACCAACGCCTACGCCAACAAGTGGATCTACGCCCGCATCGCGGGCACGGAGACCGAGGGCTGGGTGTTCGGCGACAAGTCCACGGTGGACAGCGGCACGCTCAACCGCTGCTGACCCCGGCCCGGCGGTTGTACACGAGGTAGGGGATCGTCCGCTCTCACCGACGGTTACCGGCCAGTCGTGGGCGAGGCGGCCGGAGCCGCCGCGGATCCGCTCGCCGGAGCGACGCCCGAGGAGTCCGTACGGGCACGGGCCGGGGTCGGGCCTTCGGCGGCCCGCACCCCGTGAGGCCGCCTCCGCCCGTCCCTCCTGCGGGGATTCCGGTCGGGGGCGGTTTCCGCGCAGGGCGGAGGCGTGTGGACGCCTCCGCCCTCTTCCGTTCCGGCCCGGCGGCGGCCCCTCCCGGCCACGGCGGCGACTTTCGGCCGATCGTTCTCGGCCTGTCGCACCGGGGGCGATACCAGACCGGCCCGCTCTACGGGTAAGTTTGTCAACTGCGCACCGCACATGAACGGTTGACGACTACAGTGTGTGGCTGATGATCATCGGTAGGCTCATCGCACGTCTGTAGAACACCTCCCCCGTAGACCCCCTGCAGAACACCCCCGCAGTACGCCGATTCCTGGGCACGTACCAAGGACACTCATGTCTCAACTTCGCGCACCCGCCTCGCGGTCCGAACGACGCGAGGGCGGGCGGCACGGCCGGCCAGGCGCCCGCTCCGCCACCGGCACCCACAGCAACCCCCCGGCGCAGGCCTCCGCGCCCCTCCCCGCGGAAGCCCGGATACGCCCCCAACTCCTGCGCACCTCCGTGCTCCCCGCCGTCGCGGTGGCCCTCGGCGGGGCGGCGGCCGTCCTCTTCACCATCCGCTCCACGGGAGCCAGCCCCACCCCCGGCCTCTGGGCCGCGCTCACCGGAGCCGCCGCCCTCACCGTGGCCTCCGTGACCGCCGCCGCGCTCGGCGCGGACCGGGCCGCCAAGTCCGTCCTCGACCGCTGCAACTCCCTGCGCCGCGCCAGCGCCCGCGGTCAGAGCGAACTCCGTACGGTCGTCGAACAGTTGCGCAGGGGAGAGGGCCCCCCGCCCCGCCCCACGCAGCCCGCCACGACCACCTCGGGCGACGAATTCGACCTGCTCTCCCAGGAGCTGACCCGCTCTCACGAGGCAGCCGTCGCCGCCGTCGTCCAGGCCTCCCGGCTCTCCAGCAGCGTCGGAAACGAACAGAAGGTCGAGGTCTTCGTCAACCTCGCCCGGCGCCTGCAGTCCCTGGTCCACCGCGAGATCCAGCTCCTCGACGAGCTGGAGAACGAGGTCGAGGACCCGGAGCTGCTCAAGGGCCTGTTCCACGTCGACCACCTGGCCACCCGCATCCGCCGCCACGCCGAGAACCTCGCCGTGCTCGGCGGCGCCATCTCCCGCCGCCAGTGGTCGAACCCGGTCACCATGACCGAGGTGCTGCGCTCCTCCATCGCCGAGGTCGAGCAGTACCCGCGCGTGAAGCTCGTCCCCCCGATCGACGGTACGCTCCGGGGCCATGCCGTGGCCGACGTCATCCACCTCCTCGCCGAACTCGTCGAGAACGCGACGCTGTTCTCCGCGCCGCACACCACGGTGCTGCTGCGCGCCCAGTACGTCACGGCCGGCCTCGCGATCGAGGTCGAGGACCGGGGCCTCGGCATGCCCGTCACCGAGCAGAACAAGATGAACGCCCTGCTCGCCGACCCCGACCAGGTCAACGTCGCGCACCTGCTCCAGGACGGTCGCATCGGCCTCTTCGTCGTCTCGGCGCTCGCCCGCCGGCACGGCATCGCCGTGCGCCTCCAGTCCAACATCTACGGCGGCGTCCAGGCCGTCCTCGTGCTCCCGCAGGGCCTCCTCGGCTCCGACCCCGAGGGTCTCGCCCAGCACGAGCGCCAGACCGCCGCGACCGCCGGCTCGGCGGCCATCCCGCCCGGCCAGGTGCAGATCCAGCCCCAGAGCCGGCCCGCGGCCACCGCCCCGACGGCGGCCCCGGCCCAGAACCCGAGCCACACCCCGGCTCAGCCCCCGAGCCACACCCCGGCCCAGGCTCCGACCCCCACGCCGAGCCAGGCGCCGGCCCCGGTCGCCGCGCACGCCCAGGGTCACCTCTCCGGCCACGTCTCCGGCCCCCCGCAGACGCCCGCGCAGACCTCCCTGAACGGCACGGCCGCCCCCGCCCCCGTACCGCAGTCCGTACCCTCGCCCTCCCTGGAGCGGGCCGCCGCCCGTCACGAGGAGACCCCGATGGCCGGCTCGCACCCGTACCTCCGTACGGGCGCGCAGTCGAGCGGGTACGGCGACCCAGGTCCCGCCCCCGCGATACCGGCCCAGCCGGCCGGATCCGAGCACACGGGCCCGCCGGACCACCTGCTCTCGCCGCTCCCCCCGGCCCCCCGTGCCGAGGACGACGGCCGGCCCCTGCTCCCCAAGAGGCGCGCACAGGAGCACATCGTCCCGCAGCTGCGGGACGAGCCCGTGACCCGCAAGACCGAGGAGCACGCCCTGCACGACCCGGGCCTGATGGCCGCGTTCCAGCGCGGCATCGGCCTCGCCGAATCCCAGCCCGCCCCCCATGAATCGCTGCGTCCCGGCGACGCGCACAAGGAGTAGATCACCATGGCGAGCAATGTGCCGACCGGCCATTCCTCGGACCTCGACTGGCTGCTCAGCGGCCTGGTCCAGCGGGTCCCGTACACCCGCAACGCCGTCCTGCTCTCCTCCGACGGTCTCGTGAAATCCGTCCACGGCCTCGACCCCGACGCCGCCGACCACATGGCGGCCCTCGCCTCCGGGCTCTACTCCCTCGGCCGCAGCGCCGGCGCCCGGTTCGGCGACGGCGGCGAGGTCCGTCAGGTGGTCGTGGAGCTCGACTCCACCCTCCTGTTCGTCTCCACCGCCGGCTCCGGCACCTGCCTGGCCGTCCTCGCCGGGCGCGAGGCGGACGCCGCCGTCCTCGGCTACGAGATGGCGATGCTCGTCAAGAGCGTCCGGCCCTACCTGGTCACCCCCGCCCGGCAGGCCGCCGGCGCGGTGGGCGGTCTCGGGCAGTAGACGTGACGTCTCATCAGGAAGGGCCCTGGCTCGACGACGCGGCCGGGCGGCTGATCCGCCCGTACACCGTGAGCGGCGGCCGGACCAAACCCACCACCGCACTGGACCTGCTGTCCATGGTGATGGCGACCGGATCGACCCCCCAGGCACACATGGGTCCCGAGCACAGCCTGGCCCTCGGGCTGTGCGACGGACCCACCTCGGTGGCCGAGATCGCGGCGCACTTACGGCTCCCGGCCGTCGTCACCAAGGTCCTGCTCTCCGACCTCGTGGACTGCGGGGCGCTGACCGCCCGCGCGCCCCGCTTCCACGCCAATCCCACCGACCGTTCCTTGCTGGAGGCAGTGCTCGATGGCCTACGACAACGGCTCTGAGCGCCACGACAGTTTCGCGGCCGACCCCTTCCCCACCGCGCTCAAGATCCTGGTGGCGGGCGGATTCGGCGTGGGCAAGACGACCCTCGTGGGCGCGGTCAGCGAGATCGAACCGCTGAGCACCGAAGAACTGCTCACCTCGGTCAGCGCGGCCACCGACAGC
The DNA here is from genome assembly GCF_053616475.1 of Streptomyces sp. NPDC055815. Taxonomy (NCBI): domain Bacteria; kingdom Bacillati; phylum Actinomycetota; class Actinomycetes; order Kitasatosporales; family Streptomycetaceae; genus Streptomyces; species Streptomyces sp. NPDC055815. Next base: position 133,160 of record NZ_JBSHDU010000010.1, read on the forward strand.
CTGGAGGGCGTGGAGTCCAAGACCACGACCACCGTCGCCATGGACTTCGGGCGCATCACGCTCGACGACCGCCACGTCCTGTACCTCTTCGGGACCCCGGGCCAGGAGCGCTTCTGGTTCATGTGGGACGAGCTCTCCGAGGGTGCGCTCGGCGCGGTCGTCCTGGCCGACACCCGCAGGCTCCAGGAGTGCTTCTCCGCCGTGGACTTCTTCGAACGGCGGGGCATCCAGTTCATCGTGGCGGTCAACGAGTTCGACGGCGCCTTCCGCTACGAACCCGACGAGGTACGGGCCGCCCTCGACCTCAAGCCGGAGGTGCCGGTCGTCCTCTGCGACGCCCGGATCTCCAGCTCCGGCATCCGCACCCTGCTGACCCTCGTCCAGCATCTGCTCACCACCATCCCGGACACCGTGCCGAGCTACGGAGCCACGCCATGACCTACGACCCGACCGGTCACCTCCTGCTGACCCCCATCGACAAGGACGCGCCCGCCCGCGTGCAGCGGCTGCGCGAACTCGGTCTCGGGGAGCGACCGGACCCGGCGTTCGACGACTTCGCCCACCGGCTCGCCGAGGTGACCGGCGCCCCGTTCTCGATGGTGAACTTCATCGACGAGAACCGGCAGTTCTTCGCGGGTCTGCACACCCCCGAGGGCACCCACTCCGGCAGCGACCTGGGCGCGGCCGCCGCGGGCGGGGGCGGCGTCGGCCGCTTCATGGCCCGCGACCACGGCTACTGCCCGCACGTGGTGGTCCGGCGCAAGGCGCTCGTCCTCGAGGACGTCTGCGACTACCCGCGCTTCGCGGGGAACCCGGTCGTGGACGAGATCGGCATCCGCTCCTACATGGGGGCGCCGCTGATAGACCGCACCGGTGTCGCGCTCGGCACGATCTGCGTGGTCGACACCGACGTACGGCCGTGGGGGCGGGCCGGTCTGGAGACGATCAAGGCGATGGCGGCGGAGCTCGTGGAGCAGATCCACCGCCGCGAGGACGGCATGTTCTGACCGTCACCTCTTCGCACACGCCCGGGAGCCCCGGTACGGCAGCGGCCGTACCGGGGCTCCCGGCCCGTGGGGGTGGGGTGATCAGACGTGCGCGGGCTCCCGCTCCGGGGTGCGGACCAGCTCGGAGAGCCGCTCCGACCAGCTGCCCTTGTCCTGGCCGAGAGCGACCTCGGCCAGCCGCAGGAGCTGGATGTCGGAGGTGCCGGCCGGGGCGAAGATGTGGTGCGCGTCACGGAGGTAGCGCTCGATGGCCCGGTCGGTGAAGAGGCCGGCGGCGGCGTGGATCTCCATGGCGTTGCGACCGGAGTCGATGGCCGACTCGACGTTCACGAGCTTGGCGTTCATCAGCTCGGTGTCGCAGGAGAGGCCCTGGTCGAGCAGGTGCACGGCGTGGTACGCGGCCAGCCGGGCGGTCATCAGCCGGGACTGCATCTGCCCGAGCTTCAGCTTGACCGTGGGCAGGTCGTGGAGCGGCTTGCCGTAGCGGATGCGCTCGGAGGCGAAGCGGGTGGTCTCCTCCAGGATCGCCTGGTGGATGCCGAGCGAGACGGCGGTGAGGTTGGCCCGTCCGTACAGCACGCTGGAGGAGTACGCGACGGCGAGGCCGTCGCCCTCGTCGCCGAGCCGGTTGGAAGCCGGCACCCGGCAGTTCTCGAAGATCAGCTCACCGAAGCTGAAGCCGTGGAGGCCCATGGCCGGCTGCTGGGGACCGGTCCTGAAGCCCGGGCGATCGGATTCGACCAGGAAGGCGGTGAGTCCCTTCGATCCCGGACCGGTCCTGACCACGACACCGTGCAGATCGCCGACGTGGCTGTTGCCGACGTAGACCTTGCTGCCGTTGAGGATGTAGTCGTCGCCGTCCCGGACCGCGCTGGCGCTCATGCCGAGGACGTGACCGCCGGACTCGGGCTCGGTGACCGCGATCGTCGGCAGGCAGGCACCGGCGGCTATCTCCGGGAGCCAGGTCTTGCGCTGCTCGTCGCTGCCGAAGTGGACGATCTTGGCGGTGCCCAGCTGGGAGGCCTGGACCATGGCACCCATGGCGCCGCTGACCCGGGAGAGCTCCTCGATGATGATCGTCTTGGCCAGGTGGCCGGCGCCCATACCGCCGTACTCCTGGCTGATGGTCGCGCCCAGCCAGCCCTGCTCGGCGATCTTGCGCGACAGCTCGTGGTGGACCGTGCGGGACGCCTCCATCTCGGCTATCCGCGGCCGGACCTCACGCTCCGCGAAGTCGCGGACCGTCTCCCTGAGCTCATGATGCAGTCGGCTGCTGAAGTAGCTGTCCATCCGAGTCCTCACCCTGCGAGACGCCTGTTCGGCGGGGTTGTCCGAACAGGTGGTGCATCGGCAGTGGTCCCGTCCCGAACAGGCCGACCTCTTCATGGTGTTGATCTTTCCGGAACGGATCAATATCGCCACGAAGTTTGTCCGAAACAGGAGCGGTTGACGATTGAATCTGACTGTGTTTCGTGTGGTCTTGGCCGTGTCGGCCGGATCCGGGGTTCCTTCCCCATGGTCATCTTTCTGCCACATGCCCGGGGCAACGAAGAGGATGGCATATGGCGATGAGACCCTCCGTATCGCCACATGCGCCCCTTCCTCCCCAGAAGGGCGGCATTCCGGAACCTCTCCTTCCTCCTTACTGCCCAGGTCGCACCGGTCTCCGACCTCCCGGAGTCCCCTTCGGGGCCGACGGGGCGGGCGCGCGGGCGCACCCGAAGGCGCGGGAGCGCGTCACGCAGAGTGAACACGCACACCCGGCGCACCCCGCCCGAAGGGGCGCCCAGGAAACGCGTGCGTGACCACCCGGGAAAGTGCGGTATTGTTCTCATGCGCGTTCGGCCAGGGGAAACCCCAGGTCAGACGGGTAACGGGACGTGGCGCAGCTTGGTAGCGCACTTGACTGGGGGTCAAGGGGTCGCAGGTTCAAATCCTGTCGTCCCGACCATGCGGAAACGCAGGTCGGAGGTCGTTCTCTCATTCATGAGAGGGCGGCCTTTCGTGCGTTCGGGGTGCGGGTGGGCGGGGGGTCGTCGTCCTGGGGTGGTGCGGGCGGCGTGCCGTGGTTTCGGTTTGGGACAACTCCGCTGTTTCACGGTCGAGTTGATGCGTTCTGACCTATGTTCGAGGGGCCCGCGACAGTTTCACGGTTCGCCCAGGAGGTCCGATTGCAGTCCAGACGCACGCGCGCCCGCGGCAGAGCATTCCGCCGCTCCCCCCTGCTCATATCCTTCGGCCTCGGCTCGCTGCTCGTCGGGCTCACCCCCTTGCTCGGAGTGGCGAGTACGGCGGCGGGCGGCCGAGGTCCGGCGCCCCGGCCGACGCCGGTGGCCGGCGACCAGCAGGCGGCGCAGCAGTCGCCGCACCACGGGGTGGCCCCGGCGAACGCCATGGAGCCGGCGGCTCCCGTGCTCGATCGGACCGGATGGACCGCCACGGCGAGCGACGAGGAGACCACCGCCGAGAACGGCCGCGCGGCCAACGTCCTCGACGGGGACACCGCCACCATCTGGCACAGCAGGTACTCCGGGACCCCGGTCCCGCTGCCGCACAGCATCACCCTCGACATGCACCGCACGGCGGTGGTCTCGGGGCTCGTCTACCAGCCCCGCGCCTCCGGGACCAACGGGCGCGTCGGTGAGTACAGCATCAGCGTGAGCGCCGACGGCCAGAACTGGGGCAGCCCGGTCGCCACCGGCACCCTCGCCGACGACGCCGGCGCCAAGACCCTCGGCTTCGCCCCGCAGGGCGCGCGGTTCGTCCGGCTCACCGCCGTCACCGAGGCCGGCAACCGCGGCCCGTGGAGCTCCGCCGCGGAGCTCAACCTCCTCGGCGACCCGGGAACCCCGGCGGCCACCGTCGATCTGCCCCGCAACGGATGGACGGCCGCCGCGAGCGACCAGGAGACCACCGCCGAGAACGGCCGCGCGGCCAACGTCCTCGACGGGGACCCCGCCACCCAGTGGCACAGCCGGTACTCCGGGACCCCGGCCCCGCTGCCGCACAGCATCACCGTCGACATGCACCGCATCAGGGCCGTCTCCGCCCTCGTCTACCAACCGCGCAAGGACGGCGCCAACGGCCGCGCGGGCGCGTACACCATCACCACCAGCACCGACGGCATCACCTTCGGCGCAGCCGTCGCCACGGGCACCTGGCGCGACGACGACACCGTGAAGACCGCCACCTTCACCCGCGCGACCAACGCCCGCTACATACGCCTGACCGTGACCCGCGAGGCCGGCAACCGCGGGCCCTGGACCTCCGCCGCCGAGATACGCCTGAGCGGACCGGCCCACCCGGCCGCCCACGGCTCCTGGAGCCGGATCACCGGCTTCCCCCTGGTGCCGGTGGCCAGCGCCGTCCTGCCCGGCGACAAACTCCTGGCCTGGTCGGCGTACGCCGTGGACCGTTTCGGCGGCAGCAGCGGCTACACCCAGACCGCGATCCTGGACCTCAAGACGGGCAGGGTCACCCAGCGCCGCATCGACAACACCGGCCACGACATGTTCTGCCCGGGCATAGCGATGCTCGCCGACGGCCGGGTCCTGGTCACCGGCGGCAGCAACGCGGAGAAGGCGAGCATCTACGACCCGGCCACCGACGCCTGGTCCTCGACCACCGACATGAACATCGCCCGCGGCTACCAGGCCATGACCCTCCTCTCCACCGGTGAGGCCTTCGTCCTCGGCGGATCCTGGAGCGGAGCCGCCGGCGACAAGGCCGGCGAGGTCTGGTCCCCGGACACCCGCACCTGGCGCAAGCTGCCCGGCGTCCAGGCCGCCCCGGCGCTGACCGCCGACCCGCGCGGCGCCTACCGCGCCGACAACCACATGTGGCTGTACGCCACCTCGGGCGGCAAGGTGCTCCAGCTGGGCCCGAGCAAGCGGATGAACTGGATCACGACCGGCGGGAACGGGAGCATCACCTCCGCCGGCACCCGGGCCGACAGCCAGGACGCCATGAACGGCAACGCCGTCGCGTACGACATCGGCAAGCTGCTCACCCTGGGCGGCGCGCCCGCGTACGAGAAGTCGTCCGCCACCCGGCGCGCGTACACCGTGAGCATCGACGGCGATCAGGTCCGGACCGCGCGCACGGGCGACATGCGCCACGCCCGCGCCTACAGCAACAGCGTCGTCCTGCCCGACGGCAAGGTCGCCGTGTTCGGCGGGGAGTCGTACCCCGTGCCGTTCAGCGACGCCACGTCCGTGCTGACCCCCGAGCTGTGGGACCCGGTGACCGGACGCTTCAGCCCGCTCGCCACCATGGCCGTCCCGCGCAACTACCACAGCGTGGCGAACCTGCTGCCCGACGGACGGATCTTCTCCGGCGGCGGCGGCCTGTGCGGCGACTGCGCCACCAACCACGCCGACGGGGCCGTTTTCACCCCGCCGTACCTGCTCAACGCCGACGGCTCGCCCAAGCCGCGTCCCGCCATCACCGGGGACGTACCGCCCCGGGCTGCCGCCGGCACCTCGCTCACGGTGACCACCGACAGGCCGGTGGCCTCCTTCGTCCTGATACGGGCCGCGGCCGCGACCCACTCCACGGACAACGACCAGCGCCGGGTCCCGCTGGCCTCCACGGCCGCGGCGCCCGGCACGTACACGGTGTCGATCCCGGCCGACAAGGGCGTGGTCCTGCCGGGCACCTACATGCTCTTCGCCCTGGACGCCCAAGGGGTGCCGAGCATCGCCCGGTTCCTCACCGTCTCCTGACGGCACCGGCACCCTCCTGGGCCGGTCGCGGCCCAGGAGGGTGCCGTCAGCGGGGGTCCGTCAGCGGGGGTCCGTCACAGATCGTCCGGAGTTCCGTCGATCGCCGGACCGCAGCCCTCGGGCAGGTTTGCCACGATGAGCCGCACGGCCTCCTCCACGGTGTCCGGCTCGCCGAGCACCGTCTTGTCGGAGTGCCGGAACACATGGAACCCGCCGGGCCGGGGGAACAGGCCGGCGACGTCATGGGTCCACGGGTACTGGGTGCACCGGCTGAAGTACAACGCGCCATGGCTGACCATGGGGAACAACTCCCGCAGCCGGGGGTCCGCGTGGGCCGCGCGCGGGATCGCGGGATCGACGCGCCGCTCGCTCATCTCCAGGATCCGCCGCCACTCCGCGGCCACGATCTCCGCCGCCTCGCGGGGGCCTTCACTCATCATCGTGCTCCCTCATCATTTGTTCCTCTTCATGGCGACGTGCGGGTCGATCTCGGGGATGTCGGGCTTGGGGACCTTGATCTCCTTGTACCCGCCGTTCTCCTCGTCACGGGTGTACCAGTGGATGTCGTCCCACGAGCGCCCGTCCGGGTTCGGCTCGTTCCAGATGTTGAGTTCCCCCTCGTAGACGACCACGTTCCGCGCGATCACGCTCATCTCCCAGGCGGTTCCATTACCGTACTCGGGCCGGTTCCCGTCGACGGTCGTGAACGGAGAGCCCTGCCTGACGGCGGTCTGGAAGGCGTCGACGATGTCGGCCGGGGTGTTCCAGTTGCCCCGTTCGCCCCGGCTGTTCAGCATTCCGTCCAGGGTGACGGACAGCCGTGTGTTCTGGTCGGCGACGGACTGCATCACGTTGGACATCCACACCGGCACTCCGTCCACGACGTTTCCGTACGGAGGGCCGTTGTAGGTGTGGGCTCCCGGGTCCGGGTCGTCCCGGCGGTTGCGCAGGTGTTCGACGAGGGCTTCGCTGTGGTCCTCGATGCCGAGCACCACGCTGTGCGGGTGCCGGCCCCCTCTGCGGTGCGGGCACCCCGTCTCCACGTCCTCCGCCGCGAGACCCAGCGGGTCGATCCACCGGGTCGGGTTCTCCACGTACGCCACGGCGTTCGGCGCCGGCACCAGGCCCAGGGGGTCCGGGGAGACGTAGCGGCCCGCGGCGGGGTCGTAGTGGCGGTGCCGGTTGTAGTGCAGCTGGGACTCGGGGTCGAAGTACTGGCCGGGGAAGCGCAGCGGGGTGTACGCCGTCGCGTCGCGGTTCCAGGTGGTGGTGCCCCAGAGGGTGGCGCGGGTGCGCCAGGCGACCTCGCCGGACTCGTCGACGAGCTCGCGCGGGGTACCGACCAGATCGGTGACGATCGCGAAGAAGCGGCGGTCGACCTCCTCGTCGTCGAGCAGCCGGCGCTCGACCTGGGTGACCGGGGTGGGCCCGTCGTGGTCCCAGGTGAGCACGATGCTCTCCGCCGCGCCCGGCGTCCGGGTCGACTGCTCGCAGAGGATGTCGCCGTCCCAGGTGAACAGCGTCTCCTCGAGAACCGTGACCCCGTCGTCCGCGAGGCGCCGCTTGGCGACACGGCGGCCCAGCGCGTCGTACACGTACCGCCATCGCGTTCCGTCCGGGGTGACGACCGAGACCAGACGGTCCTCGGCGTCCCAGTCGTAGCGCCAGGTGTCCGGCTTGCGCGAGAGGCGGGCCCGCTGCCGCAGCACCACGCGGCCCTGGGCGTCGTGCTCGTAGCGGATCGCTCCGGCGCGGCCGATGCGGGTTCCGGAGTACTCCCGGGGGCCTTCGGCCGTGCCCGCGCCGGGCCAGGTGGCGTGCGTCTGGTTGCCGGCCTCGTCGTAGGCGTACCGCTCGGTCCAGTCCTCGGCCGTGACGCCGGTGACCCGCCCCTCTCCGGTCAGTTCGAGCCGGCGGTGACCGGTCAGGTGTTCGTCGACGGCGGTGAGGTGACCGTCCGCGCGATAGGTGTACGAGCGCCGCTGGACGGTTCGCTCTCCCGCGGTCCGCACGTGCTGGCCGGTGAGGCGGCCCGTCGCGTCATAGGCGTGGTCGATGGTGAGCGCGTCTCCGACACGGCGCGAGATCTCCCGGCCGGACGCGTCGAACCCGAAGTCGACCAGATGCCCCGAGGCGTCGAGGCGCGCGGTGGAGTCACCCGTGTACGACCAGCGGCTGACGGCTCCCGACGGCGTGGTGCGGTGGACCCGGCGGCCGGCCTCGTCGTACGCGTACGTGGTGCTCCGGCCGTCGACCGTCTCGCGGAGCACCCTGCCGGAGACGTCGCGGAGGTACGTCAGCTCGGTGTCGAGCCCCCTGGCGGCGGTCAGGCGGCCCCGGTCGTCGTAGGCGAAGCGGGTGACCACCCCGTCGGCGTCCTTCAGGACGAGGCGTCCGTCGGCGTCCCGCTCGTAACGGATCGTCTGCCCGGCGCCGTTGGTCCGTGAGGCGAGCCGGCCGAGGGCGTCGTGGGTGTAGTGGACGCTCCGTCCGTCGAAGTCGGTCTCGGACGTGAGCAGACCGGCCTGGTCGTAGGTGTAGGACCAGGTGAGTCCTTGCGGGTTCGTGACGCGTGTGACGCGCAGTTCGGTGTCGTGCGCGAACTCGTGGCGTGCTCCGTCCGGTGTCGTCCGGGCGGCGACCAGGTCGAAGTGGGTGTACTCGAAGCGGGTCTCGCCGCCCATGGCGTCGGTGTGCAGGACGCAGTTGCCCTCGCCGTCGTACGCCCAGGACTGGGTGGCCCCGTCCGGATCGGTCCGTCGGGCGAGCCGGCCCTCGACGGTCCATTCGAGTTCGGTGCGGCCGCCCTGCGGGTCGGTGATCCGTACGGGCCGGCCGAAGGCGTCCCGGAGGTAGCGCGTGACCCCGCCGTGCTGGCCGCGGACCGCGAGCGGGAGGCCCGCCGGGTCGTTCTCCACCCGGTCCACGGGGCCCAGGGAGTCGTCGACCCCGGTGAGACGGCCCCGCCCGTCGTACGCGAGCCGGGTCGTCGTCCCGTTGGGGCGCGTGAACAGGACCGGGTTGCCGTCCTCGTCGTACTCCTGCCGGGACACCGAACCGTCCGGGCCGGTCACGACCGTGACCTGGTTCAGCTCGTTGTACTCGACACCGGCCGAGGATCCGTCCGGGTGCGCGACGCCGGTCAGGTTGCCGCGGTCGTCGTAGGTGTACGTGGTGGTCCGCCCGGCCGGGTCCGTGCGGGTCAGCAGCCGGTCGTCGCGGTCCCAGGTCTGGCGGACGGTGTTGCCCAGCTGGTCCGTCACGGACAGGACCTGCAGGTGGCTGTTGAGGACGTAGAGCCGGGAGGCGCCGGTGGAGTCCGTGAAGCGGGTGATCCGGTCGCCGGTGGCGGGGTGGACGTCGTACGCGAACGTCGACGACAGGTAGCCGTCCGGGCCGATCGTGCGGGAGACACGGCCCGCGGCGTCGTACACGTACCGGAACGTGGAGCCGTTGCGGTCGGTCCACGAGGTGATGCGGCCGTCCGGGTCGTAAGTGAAACGCAAGGGAAGGTCGGAGGAGTTGACGACCTCGGAGAGCCGGCCGAGTCCGTCGTAGCCGTAGCGCATCACCGTCCGGGAGCCCTCGGGCGTGCGCAGGGCGAGCTCGCGCAGCCGGCCCTCCGCGGAGGTGAGCATCGCCAGATAACCGCCGGAGTGGGACACGGCGGTGGGCATGCCGTCGCCCCGCCGACTGATGGTGATCCGGTTGCGCGTGCGGTCCTCGATCGCCGTGAGCCAGTACGCCGACGACTCGTGGTACGGGCTGCCGGTGAAGGTGCGGGTCACGCCGGTGCGCGGGTCGGTGACGACGTACGTGGTCAGGGCGTTGTCCTGGCCGCCGTGACGGAGGGCCAGTCGGGGACCCTCCACCGGAAGGACCGGGTCCGCCGCACCGGGCGCGGGGAGCGTGGGGAACCACAGGACCGATCCGTCCTCGCGGGCCCAGAAGGCGCCCTGACCCGAAGGGGCGAGCTCGATCCGCTCGTCGAGGGTCGAGGCCCAACTGGGCCCGAACCAGTGGCCGTAGCGATAGGTCGACAGGTGGGTGCGCCGCAGGACCAGCGGCAGGACGCCCGCCAGGGACAGATCGACCTGCTCCAGTGTCATCTCGCCGGAGGCGACGTCGACGGGGTCGCCCTCGCAGGTTCGCTTGCGCATCTCGATGCTCTTGCCGCGCGGGTCGGACGCGCTGTCCTTCAGGGGCTCCGGCTTGTGGCGCAGGTCCGTGCCGGTTCCCTTGCCGTCGGACCTGCCGCCGGCGCCGTCCTTGCCGTGGCCGTCGTCGTTCTTGCGCTCGCGGGCGAGGCGGTCGCGGGTGGCGTCGTCGTTGTTCTTGTGGTCGGTGGAGATCCGCTTGACGGCCTTGGGGAGCGTCTCGCCTATGTGGTCGCCCATCGTCTTGGCGGACTTCGTCAGAGCGCCCATGGCCTTGTCGATGACCGGGTCCAGGGCGTCGGCGATGTCGTCCCGGCCCTTGTTGCGGCGCTGGTGCCCCTTGGCCTTGGTGAGCTTGCCGGCCGTCTTGCCGTGGATGCCGGTGCTCACGCCGTTCAGCTTCGTGCCGGCCTGCTCGTGCTCGTCGTGCTCGATGTGGAAGC